>JANMUC010000320.1:0-8875 GCA_031391225.1 Deinococcales bacterium | reverse complement strand
CGCGGATTTTGCAACCACGCGGGCGCGACCCTGCACGTGCGGTTGTAAAATCCGCGCAAAAACTCGCGCAAATGGTAAATGGTAAAACCACCTGCGTCTCCGTACACGCCCAAGTCTTCGGGTTTAAACTCGAGGTGGGCGCGTCCAGAAAAGTCGAGTACCACGTGCGCCAGGGTTTCATCCATTGGCACGAAGGCATCGGCGTAACGTTCGATGCCGCGTTTATCGCCCAAGGCTTGAAGCACCGCCATGCCTAGCGTGATGCCCGTGTCCTCGGCAAGGTGGTGCGCGTCAACCGCCAAATCTCCCCTGCCTTGGATTATCAAACCGAGCCGACCGTGACGACGAATCTGATCGAGCATGTGATCCAAAAAAGCATGACCTGTCTCGAGGGTACCGCTTAAATTCTGATCGAGATCGAGGATGAATTTGATTTGGGTTTCTAAGGTGTTGCGTTCTACGGTGGCGACTCGAGTCATGAAATGTCCTTTATGGCGGCAATGAAAGCATCATTTTCAAGGATGGTACCGATACTGACCCGAATACAACCTTCGAGATTTAGATTTGAATCTTGACGACGCACCAAAATACCACGCTCGAGCAATTGTGCATGAACTCGTTTGGCGTCCTGAGTGCGAATCAAAATATAATTCGCATTTGATTGGTACGGAATCCAATTTGGGTGCTCAAGAAGCGCTTGAAACATTCTCTCACGCTCGAGAATGGTGTGCTCAATCAGAGCGTTGGTGATTTCGGGATGATCGAGAATGACCTCGGCAGTGACCTGATGCAAGACCGAAATGTTGAACGGCAACATCATTTTTTGAACATTGGCTGCCAAATTCGGGTTTGAAAGTAAATAACCCAAACGCACTCCAGCCAAGCCCCAAACTTTGGAAAAGGTGCGCAAAATCGCAACACTGTCATGCTCGATCGCCAAGTGTTTGAGGTTGGTATTGGTGTACTGAACGTAGGCTTCGTCCAGCACCACCAACCATTGGCCTTTCGCCGCCTCGAGAATCCGCAAGATGTCCGAAATTGGGTGCAACACCCCAGTCGGCGCGTGAGGTTCTCCCAAAAACAACACCCCAGGACCACCGTTTTGCAATTCATGGCACAAATCGTCGACAGGCAACGAAAAATCAGGCTCGAGGGGCAACTCGGTCAGATTGCCTCCAAGCAGCTTGCCTGACAAGGCATACAGGGCAAACCCAGGCGAAACGGTCAAGACACGTTGACCGATGCCCGCAATCTGCGCCAACGCATAAATCAGCACGTTCGAGCCAGGCGCGAGCACCACACCCGCAGCATCCCAATCCTCGAGTGCGGCAATTTTATGCTTCAGACTGTCACTGTGCATTTCGGGATAACGATTCCAAGCAATCTGCTCGAGTCGTGCAAAAATCTCGCGTTTCAACTCGAGCGGCACATCAAACGGACTTTCGTTCTGATCGAGCTTGATTGGCGCGTCAATCGGGGTGAACGGGTACAACGGTGCGTTTTGCACTTGCGCTCTGACTGGATTTTTGACTGGATTTTTGACTGGATTCTTGGCTGGGGTTTTGGCGGTTGAAATCGTCATGCAAACATCGTACTTGGTTTGCGGACTCGGCTCAATCAAGAAAGATAGGTGTCTCGAGCCTGGCATTCAAACCCAAATCTTAGTTTCGGTTGGCGGCAAAAACCCCAAAACTTGGAATCAGTTTTTTGAAGGTCGCCCGAATCAAATCGGCATCACGAAGTTGTGCAGCATGGAACAACTCGTTTAAGCCAAGCTCGAGTTCGGACTCGAGCATTCCCGCTTTTTTTGCCGAAAAGATTTTGGCGTACTTTGAAGAGGTTGTACCCTCCTCGTGGGTCAACAATTCCTCATAGAGTTTTTCGCCAGGTTGCGCACCGGTAAAGACAATGTCAATGTCTGTCCCAGCCTCAAAACCTGAGAGTCGAATGACGTCTTTGGCAAGGTCCAGAATCTTGACTGGTTCGCCCATGTCAAGCACGTACACCGCGCCGTTCGTGCCCAAGCCACCCGCCTGTAAGACCAATTGCGCCGCCTCAGGGATGGTCATGAAATACCGAGTCATGTCTGGATGCGTCACCAAAACAGGACCTCCTGCTTTGATTTGCTCCTTAAAAAGAGGCACAACGCTACCTCTCGAGCCGAGCACATTGCCGAAACGCACACTAACAAAAACTTGCCCTGGTTGGGCTTTACCTGCTCCCCACTCGACCACGTATTCGGCAATTCGTTTACTCGCCCCCATGACCGAAGTGGGATTGACTGCCTTGTCAGTAGAAATGTTGACAAAGCGTTCCACTCGGAACTCGAGCGACAATTCGACCAAGTTTTTTGTGCCTTTGACGTTGTTAAACACAGCCTCGTCAGGGTTTTGTTCCATCAGTCCTACGTGCTTGTGGGCGGCGGCATGAAAAACCACTTGTGGAGAAAATCTTAAAAACACTTCCTCGAGCTTGCCCTTGTCGCGCACATCACCGATCAGATTGTGATACTCGAGTTCGGGCCACATGCGCCGCAATTCTTGAGCCATCAAAAAAACGCTGTTCTCGCCTCGACCAAACAGCACCACCCGAGTCGGTTGAAACCGTGCCACTTGACGGACAATTTCTGAACCGATCGAGCCGCCGGCACCCGTAATCAAAACCGTGCGCTGCTCGAGATAACCCGAGATGTCCTCGAGGTGCAGCTTGACAGGTTCGCGGCGCAGCAAATCTTCAAGGTCAACGTCACGAATCTGGCTGATGCCAACCTTGCCCGAGAGGATTTCAAACACCCCGGGAATAATGCGATACTTTAGGTTTGATTCTTGCGCCAAATCCACCACTCGGCGAATCACGCGACCCGCGACGCTGGGAAGGGCAATCAAGATTTGATCGGCACTGGCTTTTGCCGCCAGACGAGGCAGGGCGTCAATCACGCCCAAGACGGGTAAGCCCATATACCGCAGATTGGCTTTGGCAGGTTCGTCGTCGAGAAAACCGACGGGTTCAAGCCCAGACGAAGGGTGACGCAACATTTCCCTGGCAATCATAATGCCAGCCTCGCCCGCACCAACGATCAGCACCCGACTCGAGCTGCGACCGGTAAAGCTTCTGGCATCTTCGCGCTCGAAATAGACTCGAGTCATCAAACGCACTCCGCCAAGCGCCAGGAAAGCGACGCCACCCTCGATCAATGGAATGCTGCGCGGAATGTGCGTGATGTGCACCAACGTAAAATTGATTAAATACAGTGGTACGGTGTACAGACCAATTGCCCAAGCCAATTGATACAGGTCACGGATGCCAACCCGATGCCAACTTTGGCGGTGCAACTGAAACAAAATGACCAACCCAATTTTTATCGGAGCGGTCAAAACCACAAACCAAAAAATAATGCGCTTTGACTGGAGAAACGGCAAGTCAATTCGCATGAAGAACGCAACCACTGCCGCAGAAACCCACAAAAGAATGTCAATCCCAAGTTTTTGCTGAACGCGTTGCATCGTTTTCACATGTTACACCAGAATATTCAGCACATGAGATTTATGGGTCCCGTGCTCTTTTTTGACGGTTTACTTTAGAAGTTTACAGCAACCCAACAATTCTTCTGGAACACGTTTTTTCGCTGCATTAATGAAATCTCAATCAACGCTCAATAAGCGATCTCGAGCGAGATCAAACACCAATCGATTGCGAATATCAAGAACGTGCTCGAGTCTTAACGAACTCGAGCACCACCGTTCACCAATTTCTCTGGCGTTAGCAACACGACATTGCCATGTTCATCCTCGGCAGAAAGAATCATCCCCTGAGATTCGACACCGCGCATGACTCGCGGGGCAAGGTTTGCCACCAACACCACGCGTCGCCCCACAAGCGTTGCAGGGTCGTACCAGGCGGCGATCCCCGAGAGCACCGTGCGGGTTTCTTCACCGAGTTTAAGTGTGAATTTCAGGAGCTTATCGGACTTCTCGAGTTTTTCGCAGGTGATGACCTCTGCGATGCGCAAATCAACTTTCATGAAATCATCAATATTGATAAATTCGCTCGAGGTTTCTTGAATTGGTTCAGACACGACTGGTTTCTCCTTTTGCGGTTTGAGTTGAGGCGTAACGGGCGTTTCGGGTTTATCGAGTTCAATTTTCGGGAACAAGATTCCACCAGGTTTGATTTTGATTCCTGAAGGTGTCGCACCCCACTGAAGGGCGTTCACACCGTCCCGAGTACCATTCACGCCCGTGGCATCAATTGCCACTAAACCAAGTTGCGCCCGAATCTCGAGGGCTTTGGTTGGAATAACAGGCTCGAGTAGTAACGATGCAAAACGAATTCCCTCGAGCAAGGTGTACAAAACAGTATCAAGACGACTCGAGCTATCAGGGTTTCGTGCCAAATCCCAAGGTTTGGATTCGGCAACAAAACGGTTTAAGTCACGCACAAACTCAAGCACCGCTTCGATTGCCAGATGAAGCCGCAAATCACGGGTTTCCTCGAGCAATTTGGCAGGCAGGTTCTCGGCGGCGGCTTTGATCCCCAGCTCGCGCTCGGTATACTCGCCGGGAGTTGGCACGACACCATCACAGTACTTTTCGACCATACTTAAAACTCGAGACAGCAAATTCCCAAGATCATTTGCCAAATCAGAATTCAGCCTCGAGATCAAATCGTTCTCGCCAAAAGCGCTGTCGGGACCGTAGGTTGTATCGCGCACCAGCGCGTACCGCACGGCATCAATCCCGTACTTCTCGAGCAACTCGAGCGGGTTGATGGCATTACCAAGGCTTTTACCCATTTTCTGCCCGTCGGGCGCAAGGATATGCCCGTGAATGTTCAGACGCTCGTAAATCGGGTAATTGGCGGCTTTCAACATGGTCGTCCAAAAAATCGCGTGCGGACGCAAAATATCCTTGCCGATCACATGCCAAGCCTTTTCCCAGAATATTTCGGAATCCTCGAACTTCAGACCATCTGTGTACAATTGCGACAAGTAGTTGATCAGCGCGTCGTACCAAACGTAAACGACATGACCATCGTCCCAAGGAATAGGGATGCCCCACGGCAGCCGCTCGAGCGGTCTGGAGATGCTTAAATCCCCAATAGGTTCGCGCAGCATCTCGAGCAGTTCATTGCGCCACTGGGCGGGTTGAATAAAATCTGGGTTTTCTTTTAAGTGCTCCAGCAACCACGGACGGTATTTTTCCATTTTGAAAAAGTAATTTTGTTCGCGGCGCAACTCGGGCGGGTCTTTGTCGCCAGGCAAAATACCGTTTACCAGTTCTTTGTCAGTCACGTACCGTTCCGCGCCAACTGAGTACAAACCCTCGTATTCGGCAAGATAAATATCACCCGCATCGTAAGTTTTTTGCAGCATTTCTTGCACGAAAACTTTATGTCCTGCCTCGGTGGTGCGAATAAAACGGTCATACGAGATGTTCAAGCGGTCATAAAGCGCTTGAAAGCCGCTCGGTACAATGCGATCCACAAATTCTTGCGGGGTTTCATTGTTGGCTTTGGCAGCCTTGTAAATCTTCTCGCCGTGTTCGTCCGTTCCAGTCGAAAACCGTGTGCGATACCCCATCAACCTGTGAACCCGCACGATCACGTCGGAAACAATTTTTTCGTAAACATGCCCAATGTGGGGGTTGGCATTGGCGTAATCAATGGCGGTGGTAAGGTAAAAAACATTTTCTTTCATAAAACACGCTCCAGAATCTCGAGAAACAATCAGAAAATATTTGTCTCTCGGGCAGGGCGCGGCAAGCGACTGTGCCCGTTAGGTGCATTTTACAGTCAAGAAGCAGCGCCCCTACGACACAATCCATAAAAAAACGGGGCAAATCAAAGCCCCGGTCTCTCGAGCATCAACTCAAGTCAACCGGTTGAACCCTGCATTCGCCATGTGATCACGACTCGTTCCATAACTCAAGTATACGAAGACGAGACTCGAGACGCAAGCCGTTTGAATGGCTTATAGTGAAGCCATGACCTCAGATCGTTTGTATCACGTTGGTTTTGGACACTCTGACCTCGAGCCTAACCCGCCCACCGTTGCGCTGCTTTCGGGCGATCCTGACCGTGCCAAACTGATTGCCAATACCTACCTGCACGATGTCACCACGCTTTCAGAGCACCGTGGTTTGTTCTCATATGTTGGCACGCTCGAGAATGGCAAGCGAATGCTTTCCGCGACTTCTGGCATGGGCGCACCAAGTTTAAGCATTGTGGTGAATGAATTGATTCAAGTTGGGATCAAAACGATTATTCGGGTTGGTACATGCGGTTCGATTCAAGACCACGTGAAGGCGGGCAGCATCGTGATTTCCAAAGCCGCCTTATGCAGACAGGGCGCTGCCAATGACATTGCACCGCTCGAGTATCCAAGTTCTGCCGATCCATTTGTGACCGTGGCACTTGCCAATACTGCCAGGGATTTGAATGTCGAGCATCATGTTGGCATTACCGCCAGCGTGGACACGTTTTATGAGGGGCAAGAACGCTCTGGCGGCGCAAACCCGCATTTAATGCGCGTCAATCAAGGCATGATTCTCGAGTACATGAATTTAAACGTGCTGAATTTTGAGATGGAATCAGGCACACTTTTTAAAATGGGGGACGTTTATGGTTTCAAGGCGGCTTGCGTTTGTGCCGTGGTCGCGCAGCGCCAAGACAACGAAAGCATCATCCTCGAGAAGAAAGATTTAGCAATCCAAAACGCAATTATGGTGGCTGTCAAAACTGCTTCTCAGTTTGTACAATAAAATGTATTGGTATTGTTGCTCAAGATGATGTTGCTACTCAAAATGTATGACTTGAGGCTCGAGTGAACGGAAGGAGTTTGACTCTTTGAAGCCTCACATATGGAAACTTTTTAGCGTCCTCATCAGCACTAAATTGCCAAAAGGATTCCGAAAATCCAGAATGAGCAACTCAAGCGTGCCTACCGTATCGAACAAAAGCATCACTGTTGCTGGTAACTGATCCCTCAAGATACCTCGGCAACCATCTTCAAACTCAATAACCCGAAACGGCATTTCTGCACGATCAAGGGCTGCGAAGATTGAATCGAACGATTGTGAAGAAAGCCAATCCAGCCAAGTTAGGTTCAACACTTTCTGCCAAGAATGGATACCTTCCCAGATACTGAACTTGATATTGACGCGTTGTAACGTATCTTGCGTATGGTCAAAAAACATTTCCAAACTACCAATGCCGACGCTAGGATATTCTGTTTGCCATACTTTTCGATCCCCAGCGAGTACGGAGACCAATTGTGTCCGTGTTGAGTTGGATCGAAAAATCCCTAGCCTTCTGTTCTTCAAACTCGTCACGAACTGTACATCTGGCGCTGACGTTTTCATCGAACTCCTCTCAATCTCCTGTTTATAAGAAATTTAAAACTAAGGCTCTTTCCGATTTGCCAAGTACACTCCAGTAAAGATCACCAAAGCCGCAATTCCCTCGAGCAGCGTCAAGGGCTCGTGCAAGACCAGCGCGGCAAGTAGCACACCGACCACTGGCGTGATGTTGAGCATGACCGCGACTCGAGCTGCACCCAGGGTTTTGGTGGCTGTAAACCAGCCGACAAATCCGATCACCTGGGCAAGAATCGCCGAGACTGCCGCACCAATCCAGTACGGGGCGGCAATGGTTTTAATTTCGGGTGTGAAAAACACGGGAATGCAATACAGAAGATAAGGCAACGAACCGAGAGCAAAGGTAAAACCTGTAAACTCGAGCGGCTCGAGGCGGGTCATGATGGGTTTTGATGACAGCGTATAAATTGCCCAAACAATTTGTGAACCGAGTAGCAGCAACACGCCCAGAAAATTGACGCCCAAGTTTAGATTCTCGAGCGTTAAGAGCAATACACCTACAATTGCGACTCCACTTCCAATCATCTGGTTTCTTGAAAGCGTGACCTTGAAAAACACGCCAATCAATGCCACCCAAATTGGGCTGGTGCTGCTGACCAACGCAGAAAAGCTGGCACTCGAGAGTCTGATACCGCTCGAGAACAAGAACTGGTAAGCACTTGTTCCCATGACGCCAACCAGGGCGATAATCCACCACTCTCGAGGCGCAAGTTTGGGTAAAAAAGTGGTGTTACGCCGAACAACGGCGGTGATAAACAGCAAAACTGCGGCGGCAACCGCGAGACGAACTCCGTTCAAAGCAGCAAGTGGCAAAACACCCGTAAGAAATTTGAGCAGTACAACATTGACGCCCCAGGAGGTCACAGCCGTTAAAGCCGAAAAGTAGGCGATATTTTCTGGAGTGTGAGATTTTGGTTCTGGTTTGACTTGGATATTCATTCAAAACTCGAGAAGAAGTAAAAGCAAGACACGATAAGCTCCGATTGATGGGGAAATGAAACTCTGATAATTTGCTACAAATACTTGCCGAACCACTCGAGCATTTCGGTCAAACGCCTGACGCGCCGGTCAGGTCTGCCGCTCCTCGAGAGTTCATGACCTTCATCTGGGAATCTGACGAAACGGGTCGGGACGTTCAATTGTTTGAGCGCATTGAACCACTGCTCGCCCTGTTCGATGGGGCAACGGTGATCGGCTTCGGAATGAATTATTAAGCACGGCGTTTTGACATTCTTGACATGCTTGAGCGGTGAAACTTCCCAGAGATGCTCGAGATCATCAGGAACAATGCCGCGCAGTTCTCGGTGCGTAAAACGGTAACCAATGTCGGACGTGCCATAAAACGACAAGAAATTGCAAATGCAGCGGTCTGTGATGGCGGCTTTAAAGCGGTCTGTGTGCGAGATCACCCAATTGGTCATGAACCCGCCGTAACTGCCTCCAATTACGGCGGCTCGAGAAGCATCCAGCCAACTAAAACGCTCGAGAGACGTGTCAAAAAG
>JANMUC010000479.1:0-3898 GCA_031391225.1 Deinococcales bacterium | reverse complement strand
CCAACAAAGCACAATACGAATTTGCTAAGTTGCTTTCTGGTAAATATAACAATTTACTTGTGGTCGGCGACCCGGATCAATCGATCTATAGATTTCGTGGTGCAGATATTCAAAACATTCTCGACTTCCAAAACGATTATTTGGATGCCGCCATTTACAGACTCGAGGAAAATTATCGCTCGAATGCCCGTATTCTGGCTGTTGCGAACAAATTAATCGAACAAAATTCTGAACGGCTCGAGAAAGTCTTGAGAGCCGTCAAACCCGACGGCGAACCCGTGCGCTTGTACCGCGCCCCCGACCACCGCTCCGAAGCCGAATTTGTCGCAAACAGGATCGCGCATTTGCAAGCCACGGGCACAAGTTTAGACAAGATTGCCATTTTGTACCGCACCAACGCACAATCGCGGGTACTCGAGGAACGGTTCATGCGTTCTCAAATACCAGTGCGCTTGATTGGTGGCACAAGTTTTTACGAACGCCAAGAAATCAAAGACATGCTGGCGTTCGCGCGACTTGCCGTCAACACCACCGACGACCTGGCACTCAAACGCGCCCTGAAACGCCCACGTCGCGGCATTGGTGACTCGAGCATCGAAAAACTCGAGATTTGGGCGAAAGCCAACAACACCAGCTTGCTGACCGCGTTTATTCAAGCCGATGAAATCCTCGAGCGCAGCGGGAAAAATGCCAGCGAGTTTGCCAAATTAATTCTCGAGCTTTCAGAGTACGCAGGCGAGCACAGCGCCGAAGAATTCTTGAAACTGACCATTGATGCCACGGGTTATCTCGAGATGCTGAAAACCGAAATGAAAACCGCGTCTAAAGCCGAAGCTGAAGCGCGGATTGAAAACTTGAACGAACTTGTCAACGCCGCCGCCGAATGGGACAACGAAAATCACGGCAATATTGAAGCCTACCTCGACGATGCCATGCTGCTCTCGAACGTGGACGATGCCAAAACCAAACGCAACAACAAAGACGTACCCGAACAAGCCGTGACCTTCATGACCATGCACAACGCCAAAGGACTCGAGTTTGAAGAGGTCTTTATTGTCGGTCTGGAAGAAGGACTTTTACCGCACCGCTCGAGCATCGCGGAGGGCATTGCGGGGCTGGAAGAGGAACGCCGTCTGTTTTACGTGGCGATCACCCGTGCGATGGAACGCCTGACCATGACCCTAGCCGAATCGCGCCAGGTGTACGGCAAGACCATGCCATCAGAGGACTCGAGATTCTTGGACGACATTCCCAAAGATTTATTTGTTCCCGTGAATTTGTTCAACGAATCATTGGCAACTGCCCCTGTGGACGCGCACCGAGTGCCGCCAGCGCTTCGGGTGCAACTCGAGCAAGCTGGAGGTGCAATCTCGAGTTTGAAGGGCGGTGAAGGCGTTGTACACCCGAAGTTTGGGGCTGGTAAGGTGCTGGCGGTGACTGGTGCGGGTGATCGGCAAGAGGTGATGATTGCCTTTGGGAATGATGTTGGGACGAAAAAGTTGTTGTTAAAATATGCAAATTTGGTACTGGCTGGGTGACGCTCGAGGTAGCTGTATGCCCTCTTTTAGGAAAGATTGTTTCTGATAATAAAAATTATCTGTTATAGTCTCAATTTAGGGCTGCAACTCGAATGATGCCGCCAAGTTGGGTGGTTTGAGTTGTTATTGCACCTTGAAGCCATTGGTACTTATGGTATTCAATCCAGATTTTGTGCTTTCTATCTTGAAAAACGATCTCATAGCTTTGTGCAAAACAACCAGAGCAATACTCCCACTGAACCCAAGAACGTTCAGCTAGATTTAGAATCTGAATTTTATTCGCAAAAGTTCTTTTTAGCAGCGCTTCAAGGCTTTGTTTCCATTGGTCAAACCCTTGATTCGTTTTGGTACAAATCTGCCATTTCAGTGGCATACTGCCCCAAAGCATTTTCTGAAACTGATAACTTGGAACTGAAGCTCCAATTGGACTGGTTGCAATCTCAAAACAATTGTCAATGGTAGCTCCAGAATTCACCAGTGCCTTCATGAATTGTTGACGTAAATCAACTGAAGGCTTATTCGCTTGAGCCATTCCCAATAGTAGTATTGATAGTAACCACCACTTTGCTATGATTCTGATCCTCTCAAGGAAAGCTTAGCTGATCTTGATGTGTGGTTTTCATGAGCGAAATACTGATTGAAGTGTACTCATAGTAAGTTGAAGTACCCTTCACGCTTATTTACATAATTTATTTTCAGAATTCTGCCTTTTACATAAAATCTTACACGTGTTTAGAAAGCAAAACGGAACTGTCGCGTTGGTATTTTGGTCATCTCAAGCGACTTGTTTCAGCTTTTCAACAACATCAATTCTCGTGGTGCTTTGTGGTAAAACTTGTCAGGATTTCCCATGCAACTTTCCCCAATCCAACTCGAGCTTTTCAAACACATCCTCAAGGCATCCGAATCCTTGCAATCTGACCAAGTTGTGTACGTTTCCGAATATCTTGGGCATCTACCCTTTGGTGTCTATCACTGGCTCGAGTGTGCGGGAGTAAATATCTCCAACCATTTCCCATCGGATTGGCAGAAAGCTGACCTGATCGCCCTCGAGGGTTTGGGGTGTTTGGTCATGCTCGAGACGTGGCAAAATCCAGACGACCAGTTTGACACCAAGATCACGTACAAGGTTTGCCTTGAAGTAGCCCTTTAATTTGTAACTTGCTTTTTGATTCTCTCTGGTTAAAATCTGTTATGGCAGCCAAAATTGTTAAGTCAGATCGAATTCCTGAAGAACTCGAGCCAATGATCGAGAACATCCTGTTTATTTTGAACGACTTTTGTTCAAAGTTCCTTGATGATGAATACGCCGAGGTACTGCGTAAATTGATCCTCAAACTGGCTCGAAAACGTCCTTCACCATTGCTGAGTGGCAAACCACCAACTTGGGCGGCTGGGGCAATTCATGCCATTGGTATGGTCAATTTTTTGTTTGACCCAAGCCAAAAACCACACGTGAAAAGTTCGCAAATCAGTGAGTATTTTGGTTTGGCGCAAAACACCATTTCGGCAAAATCCCAAAGCATTCGCAAGCTACTCAAAATGAATCAAATGGATGTCGAATGGATGACTCCAAGCCGCATCGAAGACAGCCCAATGACTTGGTTTATTATGGTGAACGGATTTATCATAGATGCAAGGCAAGCGCCGCTCGAGATTCAACTCGAGGCGTTACGGGTTGGTGCAATTCCGTACTTGCCACAAGCACGTTGAATCAGTTTGTCACTTGTTTTTTCGCTTTTGGTCGCGTCAATTTAGATAACAAATACGACACTGCAACATGGGTGTTCTGGTCATCTCGAGCCAGTTGCTCAAGTTTTTGCCAACCTGCCCATTCCAGGCTGCGGGCTTCGGAACGGGTTGCGCCCAAAAAAGCGCCGATTTCGCGCAGGCTATGGCGGTGTCCGTCTACCAAACCGGTGCGAAGTTTGAGAACCATTTGTTGTGAAACATCAAGGTTCACAAGCGCATGTTCAAGGTCTGAAGTGGGGGGTTGGACGACTCGCATCATGGGATTCCTTGGGGGACTTTCTGTCTGCTGAAGCAATCGTACCGCGTTATTGTGAATACAAGACGATTTTACGGTTTTACAAAGTCCTACACGCGATTTTTGATGAATCAAAGTTGGAATTGTAATCGCTTACGGTTAGGCTTAGTATACGCCATTAAAGCAAGATGAAATGTAGCAAGCGCTTGAAAATAAAGACACTCGAGTTTCAAGTTTGACAAACCTGTCAACGACCGAGCAATGCTCGGGTCGAAGCCTCGATTGAACCCGAACCTGCCAAACTCGAGCCAACCAGCACCGCATCAAAAACCCCCTCGAGCGAGATCAGTTCGGCGCGGTTTGAATAGCCTGA
>JANMUC010000452.1:0-1555 GCA_031391225.1 Deinococcales bacterium | reverse complement strand
GCCGCCCGTCAGGTGCATTTTGGCATCAAGAAGGTGCTGATTTCAGGGTCAAGAAGCGCTGCAACGGATATTCAAGTCTCTGTAGCCCGTCATGCAAAATTTTAAACTCAAGCTTTAACGGACTGCGACTTCGCCAATCGTTTCACGGGTCGCGGCATTCACCACGCGAACACTGGTGAACCTTGCACCACCCGAAATCTGAACGCTCGAGAATGGACTGGTGAGCACTTGAGTGGTGATTGCCCCTGCCCCTGGTTGTCTGATGTTGGCGTTGACCACCAAGGTTTGACCCTCGAGTTTGGCACTGGCGAGAACAATGCTGTAGCCACCGCTTGAACGTTGTCCAAGGAAGACCGTCAAAACTTTATTGCGACTGAAATCAATGCTTGGCGCACTTGGTACGGGCACAAAATTACCGTTCATGATGTTCCAGGTTTGGTTGAAGCTCTGTTGATTGCTGTCCAAACGCACCATGCTGGTTTCGCCACCGTAAGTCGAGTTCGTACCCGTTTGCAAGGCTTTAAGCTCGAGCGGTTGGTTGTTGGCGAAACCACCCAAAAGGTCAACTGGAACGTCCACTTGGACGTACAGGGCGGTCATGTCGTAACGGTCTGGACGAGGGTCAAGCTTGGCAACATCGTCTGGAATGTTCGGGAAGGTTAACAAACCAATTGCCATGGCTTTGTTCTTGTATTTGGTTTGCAAATAACCCGCCAGCGCGTCGGCTTCGGGATCGGAAAGTTTGCCCACGCCGCGCAAGCCTTGGCGCTCAACTTTTGCCAGGCGCAATTTGGTGTTTCCTTCAAGGCTGCCTCCGACATCAAACCAGGTTTTGCCGTCAAAGTACACGACTTTTTCGACCGCATCGCGGGTCAGGACGCTCAATTCGTTTGAAAGTGCAATCGTGGCAAGGGCAAAGACTTCTCGAGATGCTTTGGGTTGCAGTTGCAGGGTCGGTTTGCCGTCCACTGCCAATGCCCCTGGTACGACAAATGCACCCACCACCGCATCATTGGTTAAGGTGTGCTTGACGCCGTCGAGGGTCGTGTGGCGTCCCTCTTTGGCTTCGCCGTAGAAAATCAGATGTCGTTCTTGAATGCCGTACAAGATCACATCGGAGACATTGTATTTCGCGGGAAACATTGAACAAGCATTTCCAAGAAAAGTCAGAATCAGGGCAAGAAGTGGGAGTCGCATACTTTACACTTTAGCTCACCAAGTGATGAGGCTGTGAACCTGAAATGAAGGAAAATTAAGAACTGCTTAAAACTCGAGTGGCGAATTGCACCAGGCGTTTCGCACGGTCCCAGCGTCCAAGTTTGATAATCCGCCAAACCCATTCAATTTTGAGGTTGATCGCCCAGTCCGGGGCGCGTTCCACCGTTCCAGCCAACACGTCAATGGTGCCACCCACGCTAATACTGATTTTGGCAGGTCGAAATTCAAAATTGAACACTTCTTGGCGCGGTGCACCCAAACCCGTCAGCAGCAAATCGGCTCGAGATTCCCGAATTTTTTGGGCGATGGCAGGGCGTTCTTCGGCTTAGAAATACCC
>JANMUC010000316.1:0-3089 GCA_031391225.1 Deinococcales bacterium | reverse complement strand
CCCAAGCCCGTCAGCGCGAGTAGCCCGCCAGGTGCTGTCTTACGAGCAAGAAGCGATCCCGCCCGTCAGGTGCACGCCTGGGATCAAGACAGGTGCTGCTTTCAGGGTCAAGAAGCGACCCAAGCCCGTAAGCGATCCTGCCCGAAGGTGCATGTTTAGGATCAAGACAGGTGCTGCTTTCAGGGTCAAGAAGCGCGTCAACGGATATGAAAACCGCTGTAGCTGCAAATCCCTTTGCTGTGCTTCAATTTTTGCGCTACGCTTTTGAAAAATGAACTGGCATCAAATTATTACAGTCGATCCTGGCAAACGCGGCGGCAAACCTTGCGTGCGTGGCATGAGGATTAATGTTAGTGACGTACTGGGCTATCTTGCCAGTTGTGAAGGTGTTGATCACATTCTTGACGAATTTCCAGAACTGACACGAGAAGACATTCGGGCGTGTCTCGAGTTCGCGGCGGCTTGAGAACGCGGCTTAATTAAGCGCATTGCGGCATGAAAACTCGAGATTCTTAAATTGACAACACTCGAGTTAACACAAATTTTAAGTACCGACCTTCAGGGAAACTGACTGGCACAGGATGGTCTGGCGCGTGACCATTCTCTTGCAAAATCTGCAAGCGTTTTCTGGCATCCAGTCCAGCCTCGAGCAGAATTTCTTTAAAATGTTCCGGCGAAATTTGGGAGGTGCAACTGGCACTGGCGAGCATTCCCCCGTCGTTCACGCAGCGCAATGCCAGCAAGTTCAATTTTTTATAAGCTCGAGCGGCGGCGTAACGGTTGTCTTTGGACCGTGCCAAACTTGGCGGGTCTAGAATCACGAGGTCAAACTTTTTGCCTTCTTTGACGTACGTCTCGAGCAAATTAAAACAATCGGCTGCCAGAAAATCGTGATCTGCTGGGTCAAAACCGTTCAGGGCAAAATTGCGTTTGGCGTCATCCATCGCGGCGGGGGCAATGTCCACGCTCGAGATTCGGGTCGCGCCACCTCGAGCCGCGTACAGCGAGAACGCGCCCGTGTAGGCGAAGAGATTTAAAACGGTTTTATCCGCTGCCAGTCTTCCCAACAAGGCGCGGTTGTCGCGGTGATCTAAAAATAAACCTGTTTTTTGTCCGTCGTACAAATTTGCAATGATCTTCAAACCATTCTCGAGAATCGTCAGTTCCGGCGGTGGTAATTCGCCCCACAGGCATTCCATGACGCCATCTTGACGGCGCACGATTCCTTTCAATGGAAAACTGCTTTTGGACACGGCGCGTACCACTTCGGGCAATATTGTCTCGAGACAGTCGGCATAGGTTTGCACCACGGCGTAACGCTCGTAACGGTCTACCGTAATTCCTGGCAGAAAATCGCCCTCGCCAGAGATCAAACGGTGCGCGTTGGTGTTTTTGTCAAACAGCATTTGACGAAGCTCGAGCGCGGCATGAACGCGCTCGGTGATAAACCCCGCTGTTGGTTCTTCGCGCCCAAAAAGCCGAATGGCAATTGGACTGGAATCATCGTACAAACCATAAGCCCGAGCTTTGCCAGAGATGACTTGCACCCATTCGCCAGTCTCGAGGTCATGCTCGAACGGCAGGTGATCGCGGTAAATCCAGGGATGACAGGAGAAAATCGCGGACTCGAGCTTTGGGTTAAGGGTGAACGTAGGAAACGCCATGAGGCTATCTTACGGTTTTGAACTCGAGCCACAAACTGGAGGCGTTCGAAGCCTTAAACTCTGGGCGTGACCCCGCAAACGGACAATGGCATTTTAGAGCATCAAAAAGAGTACCAAGATTATGTGATGGCTTTTCGGGTGCGGAGCTTGTTGGGCGGAAAGTTAACGCCAAAGCGTTTTTTGACTTTGAGGGCTTACGCCAAACAGCGTCTTGCCCGTCAGAAATTGGCTCGAGAATTGATTATGGTCAAACCCTTAACCCTTGATCGCCTGTCCAATGTCGATGCCCTAACCAACGAATTGTGCTTTGGCATGTGGCGCAACCCGCGCGAAATCAATGATTTTCTCAGTGCAGTTTGGCGTTTGGGTGGACATCCAATTTTTGAGTTTGAAAACGAATTTGCGGCGCAAGTTTTGACGCCGTCCGAGCGTCAACGCCTGCCAGAACAGGGACTCGAGATTGCACGGTTTTACAATGCTTGCCTGCGGGTCGGGGCGGCAGCCATGAATCCCGAAGAAATGGATTTTGCCGCCGAGCGCGTGTTGCAACTTTCAAAAGTGTTACCCGTGTTTATCGATGAATTGTTTGTCCCAGATCAAGAGATTGACCTGACTTGGCTCGAGGATGAACAGTAATCGGTCTGGACTCTTTTGGCTCAAGCTCGAGATGAAGTTTTTGAATCACGGTACTTCTCGAGGAAACTGGCTTGCAATTCTGGATGATTCTCGAGGCTGGCAGCCATCTCAAGCAAGTGTGCGTTAGCACTCTGATGCTCCCGAGATGCAGCCTCGAGTTCACCCGTGGCTTCGAGGGCGCGAGCCAAGACTTGACGAAGCTCGAGGCGTTCAAGCGCTGGAGTGCGGTCAGATGCAAGTTGGGTTTTTGCCGCTAGAATATACGAATCAAGGTTGATGCCAAGCTCGAGAGCACTGTTCAAACGCACCGTCAGAATACGCGTCCAGACTTCTAGGGTTGGGGCATCTTCAAAGCCACTCAGCGTCTCAAGGGCTTTGTGCGAATCCTGGAGATTCAAGTACGACTTGCTAATGATCCAAGCGATAAAGGCTTGATCTTCGAATTGAATACGCCAGTAACGCCAAGACCTTTCGGACTGAAAGATTTAATTCGGTGCCGTTAAGTCGAAATTTGGGTTGACCAAAAAGCTGAAATTCAAATTCCGCACGGTCTGTCATCACCTGCGAAATGGAGTTCACAACACAATCATGACATGACCACAGATTTTCTGCCTGAAAGAGCCAACCAAAGCAGCACACTCGAGTTTTTATAGAACCCATTTGGTATCTACAAATTGAACGGTAAGAACATACGAATTCCAATTTTATTGAGGCTGACTCGAGCGCCCACCCTCACCCGACTCGCTAAGGCTCGCCACCCTCTCCCGCCTGCGGGAGAGGGTCAAAAAC
>JANMUC010000307.1:0-4034 GCA_031391225.1 Deinococcales bacterium | reverse complement strand
AGTGCAGTGTCGGAAAAATGCGTAAGCATTTTGCGAGCTGTGCGACCACGCCCGTTAGCGATTCCGCCCGCTAGGTGCGTCTTGGAATCAAGAAGGTGCGTTTTGTGGTCAAGAAGCGAGTACCGAAAGGTGCAGCGTCGGTGGGTTCGCAAGCATGAGGTACGAAGGCTGAAGAACTTAACCGACGCTGCAATTAGGACTTCTTCGGCTAATTCTTCTGCTTGGTTAAAATTGGACAGTTGAAATTGAAGCCAAGCCAATTCTTGCAGCGTTTCCCAACGTTGAGTGTCGCTAATATTTAGATTTAAGACTTGCTCAAAAGTATTTTTGCTCTGCTCGAGCAAACCATTTTTTTGATAATTCTGTGCGGTTTGCCATAAGTAAGGCACTGCTTTTAATTCCTCACCACCTGCAAGGTAATGCATTGCCACTCGAGCCGCGCCATTGTCGCCTAAATTCGCATTGGCTAGTATTTCCGCTATTTGTCGGTGCAAGTATCGCCTTACACCGGTGGCAATACTTTGATTCACCGCTTCAAAAATCAGATCGTGAGTAAATCGTTCACTATTCATAATCTGGGCGTGCTCGAGGGTTTCAAGTTCGTTCGTTAACTCGAGTGAACTTTTGTTCAGTATCGGTGCGGCTCTTTCGAGTGTAAAATCTTGGTTCATAACGGCTGCAATTTGTGCCAGTCGCAACGCGGGCTGACTGAGATTCTCGAGTCGTTGGGCGGTTAATTGCTTTAAGCGTGGTGCTTCGCGGATGCTCTCGCCACTTTCGAGATGATGCCGTACCGCCTCGAGCAAGTACAAGGGGTTGCCTTCGCTGTATTGATGCAATGTACTGGCTTCGATGGTGTTGGGTAAGTTTAGGCTTTCCAATAAAGCTCGAGTTTGATGTTCGGTTAAGGCTTGAAGTTCGATGTTTATTGCCAAACCAGCCGTGACAGCTTGCTCGAGAATCGTTTTGGCATTTTCGTTCAGTTCGCCGTTTCGGTAGGCAAAAATCGTGCGGAGTTTGGTTTCGCCCCAGTACGGTTGAAGGACGTGAATGACGGCTTCAAAACTGGCGTTGTCCATAAATTGCAGGTCGTCAATGGCAACGTGCTGCATTCCCGCTTGGTTGGCAAGGCGTGTCGTTTCGGTTTTGGCTTCAAAAAACCGCAGTTGTTCGTGTGCGTTGCTGATCGGTGCAATGGTTTTATTTTTAGGGCGTAATTCGGGCAGAATGCGGCTTAACTCGAGCTTTACCCAATCTGGCAGTGCCACGTCGTAATCTTGTAGCAGTTGCCTGTAAACGCGGGTGTGCGTGGCGTACAAGGTGTTGCTGTCACCAGGGCGACCTGTGAACAGACCGCTCTGTCCTTTGGCGTTCAAAAAATCTTGCACCACCCGAGATTTACCCAGTCCAGCAGCGCCAGCTAAAAAGATGGCTTTGCCCGTTTGCCAAGCGTCTTCCATTTGCTGCCAGATTTTTTCCCTGGCAATCAACTGTGTTGGGCGCAAGACCACCAAAGGCAATTCGGCTCGAGGTGCGGCATTGCTGATCGTGTTGGTTTTGATTTGCTCGAGTAACTTTCTAGTCTCTAAACTTGGGCTTGCGTTTAATTCTTGCAGCAGGGTTTCTTCGCACTGGGCATAGGTCCTTAAGGCGGCAACCCTATCTCCTTGGGTGTATTGCAACCTCATTAGGGTTTGATACGCGGTTTCAGAAATTGGGTCGCGTTTCAGATGCTCGAGTGCCCAATTTAACGCCCCCGTAAAATCCCTGGTTTGCTCGAGACGCACGGTTTCTAAAACACAAGCTTTAATGCTTAACTGCCAAAAGCGTTCGCGTTGAATGGCAACCCATTCCTCGAAATCTGGGCAATCATCAAATTCGTAGCCTTCAAGAAAACGTCCTGTGGTGTTGGCAACCGTTTCAAAATCACCATTGAACATGGTCGTCTCGAGCGTTAGAACATCCGTTTCGGTGTTCACCAAGCTCAGAATGGCATCGCCAGCCACAATTGTTTGGTCGGTTAAGGTTTTAAGACGTTTTAAGGCTTGCACCAAATTGTTTCTGGCGGTACTTTCAATGCTGTCCGCCCAGAGCAAACCCGCGATTCTCGAGCGACTTTGCGCCCCTTCGAGCGCCAAGAATGCCAGTAACCCAGCTTGTTTTCGGTCCAAGCGGTCTTTGCTGGTTTGTTCTGAATGTAATGCCGCGCCACCCAATAAACGCAGTTGCCAAAGGTCTTGTTTTTCCCGAAGCATTGTTCATTATACACAAGCTAATAAAGTCGTGTCATATCATTTAGGTGTCACACTCGAGGGTTTTAAGTCAAGTGCTCAAAAGAGGCTGGTGTAAAGCTTCAAGGGCAATCTTCCAATCTCGAGACATAAATTTGCTATAATCGAATTCGGATGGCTCATTATGACCCAACGCAAATATCAAATGCGCCGCTCAGGAAGAAACCTATGATTTATTCAGCCAGAAATATCGCCAATGCGTTCATTCAAATTGCCAAAGACCGCGAAGAATTCCTGACCAACATGCAGGTGCAAAAACTCGTGTTTTTTGCCCATGGTTGGCATTTGGCACTGACTGACGCGCCGTTAATCGAAGAATCCATTCAAGCCTGGAATTTTGGACCCGTGATTGTACCGCTTTACAACGCCCTAAAAAAATACGGCAATGGTGTTGTCACCAAACCCTTAATGCGTATAGACCCCGAGACACGACAGAAGCTCGAGTTTGAAGTCCCAAGCGAAACGCCCGTGCTCGAGTTGCTGAACAAAATCTGGGAATTGTACGGGCATTTAACGGGCGGGCAGTTGTCGTCCCTCACGCACATGAACGATTCGCCGTGGAGTAAGACTTTTAAAGTCAACCAATTTGGGGTTATTCCCAACGAAATGATCCGCGATTACTTCAAACGTCAAGAACGCCGTTAACCCTCGAGAAATCAACCCCGACGCCATAAAGACATTCGAGGTGAACATGCCTGACGACAAGAAAATCGATGTCACCCGAATCCCGCCACCCGTGCTGATGGATGCAAACCAAATCCCGCTCGAGGTGGATTACGGCAAGGATTTGGGTCAGATCGAAATTGACTGGTACCGGAATAATTTAATTGAAGCGCAATCGATGTTCAAAGAACGCCGCCGTTACGCGCTGTGGTTGTTCTGGCTGTCGATCATGTGGTTGCTGGTGATTCTGGCATTCTTATTGTTCGCCGCGATCAAAACCATGTTTGGCATTGATTTTGTACTTTCGGATGCGGTTTTGATTGCCTTGATTACCACCACCACGATCAACGTTTTGGGTTTGTTTTACATTGTGGCGCGTTGGTTGTTTCCCAGCAAACTCATGACGCAACTTCATGCGACAAATTTACCGTCTGAAAGCCCTAATCCCAACGGTGGAAACGACACTTGAAGCTCTAGTGAAAAAACTCGAGCTTGTTCTGGTGAACGAGGCTCGAGTTTCGGTTTTATGGTAAAAGTTGTTTAAGTTTAGTTTGGAAATTTCAACTCAGGTCGCTTGTTGCGTGCTCGAGATAGTTTGTTTAGTGCTTGTGTTGCGCACGTACCTGAACCAAGCCACGATCATGCCCCAGGCTGCTCCCCAGAGAATAAAGCCCGCTCCAAAAAGAGCATGTTGCGTTGTTGCACCGTACCACTGGCTGACAAACGTAAAAACACCACCATCGAATAGCATTGCGGCAAAAGTTGCGATTACCATACCTTCAAATAGGGTGTGCTCGTTTAAACCAACAACTGATTTGACAAGTTCAATCAGCAAAAAATTTAAGGGAATTGCCGCCAAAAACAAAATAATGCTTCGGATTCCTCCATCAAAAACCCAAGGAACATTGCGAATAATGGTCATAAAAATAAACCATAAAATAATGCCTGTGATTGCTGAAATGAGCTTTTGACGGTTGCTTAAATTATTCATAAACATAAGATTAGTGGTTGTAGCATTTACGAAATCGGCAGGGGCAATAGCAGGACCACTCACCTCTGTCCATAAATAAGACTTTATAC
>JANMUC010000396.1:0-2885 GCA_031391225.1 Deinococcales bacterium | reverse complement strand
GCCTTTTGCGCCCGTGCCGTATGTGGTTCCGCCGTCACCCAGAAAGTGTTTTGCGGTGGCAAGAATGCTACCCTTGTCGCTCAGTTTGTTGCCTTGATACCCTTCAATAATGGTGCTCATCATGACTGCCAATTCAGAGGTTTCACCAAAACTCTCGTAGGTTCGTCCCCAACGCTCATCTCGAGCGACACACAGGCAAGGCGAGAACGTCCAACGAATGCCTGTGGCGTAAACCTCCTGTGCCGTGACACGACCAATTTCTTTGACCAAATCTGGGTCTCGGGTTGCGCCAAGCCCAATGTTATGCGGAAAAATCGTTGCCCCGTAGACGTTATTGTGCCCATGAACCGCGTCAATGCCGTAAAGCAAAGGAATTTTTAACCTGGTCGAAAGCGCTTTGGTTTGAAAACTGCCAACCAAATCCGCCCATTGCTGAGGTTGATTTCCGGCACGAGGGGCTGAACCACCACCGCTTAACACCGAACCAATAAACCAATCTTTGATCACCTCGGGATTTTTTTCGGCAACATCCCGTTCAATCTGAATCATCTGCCCCACTTTTTCTTCAAGTGTCATCTGAGACAGCAGCGTTAGCGCTTGGTCGTGTGCAGAGACAAAATCTGGTTGTTGGGCAAGACTGGTCGAGCACAAAACAACCATCAGCGCAGCAAAAATTTTCATGAGACACCTCGAGAATCAGATTCTAAACGATTCAATCGGTTTTGAAATGGGCTGTGGTTGCGTTGATCTCGAGAATGACGCTCAAGAATTAACCTCGAGTCACCAAATCGAGCGCTTGGCGTAAATCGCGTTTCAGGTCGCCCACATCCTCGAGTCCAACCGACACCCGAATCATTTCTGGCGTGACCCCTGCGGCGGCGCGTCCAGCGTCGTTCAGGCGTCCGTGCGTGGTCGTCCAGGGGTGAACCGCCAGCGTGCGAACGTCGCCAAGGTTGGTGGCTTTGCGAATCAATTTGAGGTTGTTGTAAAAACGTTTTGTGCCTTCAAGCCCGCCCTCAATGCCGAACGTGAAGACCGCGCCAAAACCGTTTTGCAAGTATTTGCTGGCGTTTTTGTGCCAAGCATGAGTCGTTAAACCAGGGTACGAAACCCACACCACTCCAAGTTCTGTCTCGAGCCAGCGTGAAAGCTCGAGCGCGGTTTCGCATTCTCTTTTTACCCGTACCTCGAGCGTCTCAAGACCAGCGTTGATCGTCCAGGCGCTTTGCGGTGCGAGGGTTAACCCCAAGGACAACAAACCCAGATTTCGTGCTCGAGTTAAAAAAGCGTTCTCGCCAAAATTCTCGAGCAATGATTTACCGCTGGCGTCTGGCGTGTTGAAAATTGGGTTGTTTTTAAGGTCAAGATTGCTGCCAACCAAGACCGCGCCGCCCATGACCGCACCTTGCCCAGAAGCCCATTTGGTCAGTGAATGCACGCTTAAGCTTGCGCCAAACTCGAGTGGGCGGCACAAGTACCCCACCGCGCCCCAAGTGTTGTCCACAATAAACGGAATGTTTGCGGCTTTGGCAATTCCGGCAATCGCACTCAAATCTGGTACATCCATCGCTGGGTTGCCAATGATCTCGACCCAAATGGCTCTGGTGTTTGGTTTGACGGCTGCCGCAATGGCACTGACATCGTTTGGCACAAGCGTGCTCGAGATGCCCATGTTCGGAAAAACATTGTTAAACAGTCCCGCCGAACCACCGAACAAACTCGAGGTTGCCACGATGTGATCCCCAGCTTTGGCGAGCGTCAAAATCGTCAGCAGGGTTGCCGCTTGCCCCGTCGTGGTGGCAATTGCACCCCTCGCGCCCTCGAGGGCTGTCAGACGCTCCTCGAGAACCTCGGTGGTCGGGTTTTGAATGCGGCTGTACGAACGCCCATCGTTGGTTTTAAAAATGTACTCGGCGTGCTCGAGGTTCTCGAATTCCCAGGCAATGACTGGGTAAATCGGAGTGCCGAGCGGATCACCAGGGTTACGGGTCGTACCAACATGAACGGCATTGGTGGCAAAACCATGCTCGGGTTTTTGGTCTTCGGTCATGACTCGAGAATACCGTGTTGGCGGCAGATGCGCAAAAATGTGCGGTTGATCGAAGGGGATGGTCTCAGACCATCCCCTACGTGTGCGATTTCCTACATCGAAACGATTGTTTGATCCTAAATTGCTGTTCAGTCATGGCAAGCCGTGAAGGGTTTTGATCAAAGTGCTCTCGAGCGCAAATGAAGTTTAGGACTTGTCGTATTGGAGGTTTTTCTTATGAAAACATTCGCGGTGTTGTTGCTCTCAGCTTTGGTCATGTCATCTTGCCAGCAAACCGAACCCTTGGTTGAAGAGAGCAAAACGGCTCGTTTGTCAGCGCAAGCGCTGCCGATTGGCGATGGCAGAATTACCAATTATCCCAGCCGTGGAAATGTTTTCCCTTGCCAGACCTGGTTTCCTAACATTGGTGGGGCGTCCCAAAACGGTCCGTGGTTAAAAAGCAATGGCACTTTTGATATTACTGCCAAAGCCATCGTTGACGGCAATCAACGCTGGTCTGCCTGGTTGACGATTTACCCAGTGTTCCCACAAAATGTTTTGCGCATCAATTCCAACGGATTGCCCAACCATCCAACGGGTAACTTCCCAATTGCCTGGTGGGACGATGCGTATGCGTTTGACCCTAACCCAAATCTGATCAAATCAAAATGGTGGGATATCAACATGCCGCCCATTCCGCTCATGCTTCCCGCCGCGAAATGCGTGCCTTCGGGTCCAATCGGCATGATGTACAGCGGTGCGGTGTTGTACAATGCGCTCGATGGGCAAGGCAAAGATGCGGTAGCCCACGAAGTTCAAGACGGTTGCCAGGGTCATCCTGCGCCAAGTGGTGAGT
>JANMUC010000389.1:0-1011 GCA_031391225.1 Deinococcales bacterium | reverse complement strand
TTACAGGTTTAAGCCAACCCACGGTCAGCTATCACATGAAATGCTTGGCTTCGGCGGGTTTGGTGACATCTGAAAAACGAGGCAAGTGGATGTATTACGCGCTCGATGCTCGAGGTTTCAAAATGGCAAAAGCGTTGCTCGAGAATTGCTGTTAATTTTTTTGGTTTTATACATTGATAAACATCAATGTAAAAGGAGAAAAATCATGAATACACAAGAATTCGTTTCCAGCCTTCGAGCACACAACGACACGCCCGTTATTTTCGATTACGGCGGCGCTCGAGTTCCAGCGGGCTATCACGTGACCGAAGTCAAAGCCGTTAGTTACCAAACTATGGACTGCGGCGGCAAAAGCGATGCGTGGACTGAAACCATTGTGCAACTTTGGAATCCAGACGCGACCATGCCCGAAGCGATCCCGCCCGAAGGTGCGTTTTGGGATCAAGAAGGTGCGTTTTATGGTCAAGAAGCCAGTGACAAAAAAGAATTCATGAGCGCCAAAAAATTTCTGGGCATCTTTGATCGCGCCGCCAGTGGTGTTCCTGTCACCACCACCAGCGAACTCAAGCTCGAGTACGGCAATGAAACCATGCCAGCCATCAATTATCACGTCGGCAACATCTCACTCGAGGAAGGCAATTTGGTGATTTCACTCGAGCCGCCAAAAGTTCAATGCAAAGCCAGAAATCGCGCAGACCAACCAACTGAACTCAACATGCTTGAGCCAGCCGCTTGCGCCCCAGGAACGGGTTGCTGCTAAGCCATGCAAGCCACCGATGTGATCGTGATTGGAGGTGGGCAAGCCGGTCTGGCGGCAGGACGAGCCTTGCAAAAAGCGGGTTTAAACTTCTGGATTCTCGAGGCAAACCAGGAAGCCATCGGTTCTTGGCACGCATATTACGATAGCCTCAAGCTGTTTTCTCCCACGCGTCACAGTGCGCTTGAAGGAATGCCTTTCTCGAGTGACCCAAACCATTACCCCAGTAAACTCGAGGTGATCGAATACCTGCA
>JANMUC010000379.1:0-6942 GCA_031391225.1 Deinococcales bacterium | reverse complement strand
ATTACCGAAACCCAACCAACCGCCTTTAACGATGGTGGTGGTCTTGGTGACTGGCGCACCGTTGGCATCCGTGCCCGTTAAAGTCACGGTCACACCTTGAATACCAGTTTCGCCAGCGTTCTGTGCGCCGTTGTTGTTGGCATCATTGTAGACAATGCCTGCCAGGGTCGAAGTGGTGTCGGCAAAGTTGACTGGTGCTGGTGTTGTGCCCGCCGTAACCGTCACAGGCACGGCATTTGGTGAAGCCACACTCGAGCCATAACCTGTTGGTTGCGTTTCAGTCACGGTGTATGTGCCCGCTGGCAGGTTCGGGAAGCTGTACGTGCCATCTGGAGCAGTGGTCGTGGTCAAGCTGACAGGGTTGCCGTTTACGTCTGTGCCCGTCAAGGTCACGGTCACGCTTGGGATACCTGCATCGCCTGGGTCTTGCGTGCCACCACGGTTGCGGTCATTGAAGACCGTTCCGCTGAGGGTCGTGCCGCGTTCGGTAAAGTCATAACCCGTTGCATCGGTGGTCACAGGCAAGACAACACCAGTGACGGTATTTATGCCTGGTGTACCAGCAACCGAACCCGCAATCGCTTGTCCATCGTTGTAAGCGACTGGTTGTGTTTCGGTCACAGTGTATGTGCCTGCTGGCAGGTCAATGAAACTGTACGTGCCATCGCTTGCGGTGGTGGTGGTCACTGGCGCACCCACCGCTGGAGTCAAGGTTACAGTGACGCCAGCCAAGTTCGGTTCGCCTGCTTGTTGCGTGCCGTTGTTATTGTCATCGCGGTAGACCTTACCAGCCAAAGTCGAGGCGGTTTCACCGAACTTGATCGTTTGGGTCGCACCCGTTGCGACGGTCACAGCCACAGAATTTGGTGAGAGTGGACTCGAGCCGTAACCCGTTGGTTGGGTTTCAACCACGGTGTAATCGCCCGCTGGCAGGGTTGGGAAGCTAACGTTGCCCGCCACATCGGTGACGCCCGTTGCCACCACGACGTTGCTCGAGTTGCGAACTTCGACGGTGACGCCCGCCAAGCCTGGGTCTGTGCCTTGGTCAATCGAATCGCGGTTGCGGTCAACGTAAACCTTGACGGTGATGCCGCCTGGAGGGTTGATGGTGTTGGAATCTAAGCCAGAGTTGTTGCCTGCACCCGTGCGGGTTGGGTCGGTTGGGTCGTTGACACCAGGAGGGGTGATTGCCTTTGCCGTGTTGACCAGTGGTGATGCCGCATTGACGGCAACATTGCCCGTGACGGTAAAGGTCACGCTCGAGTTGGCTGGTAAGGTCGGAATCGTGATGCCAGCGCCTTGCATGGCTGCCACTGTTGAAGTGGCTGGGCAAGCTGCGCCACCCGTTGGCGTACCGCAAGTCACACCAGTCACGGTCAGACCAGCCACCGCAGGATCACTGAAGACTGCGTTGTTTGCAGCACTTGGACCAGCATTGGAAACCACAATCGTGTAGGTGATGCTGCCGCCAGCGTTAACGCTGGTTGCACCGTCGGTCTTGGTGACACTGATATCTGCCACGGGTTGAACGTTGCTCGAGTCACCGCCATTGTTGTTGCCTGGGGTTGGGTCGTTCACGCCTGGCGGTGGTGCGATGGTGGCGGTGTTGACCAGTGGTGACGGGGCATCGCCTGACACCGTTCCTGCAACAGTGAAGGTGACCGAACCGCCGTTTGGCAGGGTTGGAATCACGATTCCTGTGCCTTGCATTAATGCCACGGAGGTGTTACCAGGTGTTGGGCAGACCGCGCCGTTGACTGGTGTTCCGCAGGTGACGCTCGAGACGTTCAAGCCTGTCACGGCTGGGTCGGTAAACACGGCATTGTCTGCGGCGCTCGGACCGTTGTTGGTCACAACGATGGTGTAGGTGGTCGCGCCGCCAGCGTCCACCGTTGTTTGATTGTCGGTCTTGGTCACGACCAAATCGGCTTGTGGGTTGACAGTATCGGTGTCATTGCCTGTGTTGTTGCCTGGGGTTGGGTCGGTCACACCTGCTGGTGGGTTAATGCTGGCGCTGTTTGTGACCGAACCCGTTGTTGCGGTAACACCAGCGTTGACTGTGAAGACCATGCTGCCACCGGCTGGCAGGGTAGGAACGACTATGCCTGTGCTTTGCAACAAGGACACGGTGGTGTTCGCAGGCGCTGGGCAAACAGCAGAACCTGCGGCAGTACCGCAAGTCACGCTGGTGACGTTGAGTCCAGCCACGGCAGGATCGGTGACCAGTGCATTGTTTGCCGCACTTGGACCGTTGTTGGTAATCGTTAAGGTGTACGTGGTCGTACCGCCCGCCGTGAGGCTGGTAGCCCCGTTGGTCTTCACCAATTGCAGGTCGGCGCGTGGGTTGACGGGGTCGGTGTCTGTACCCGTGTTATTGCCTGGTGTTGGGTCGGTCACGCCTGTTGGCGGTGCAATGGTTGCAGCATTTGCCACGCTGCCTGTAGTCGCGGTCACATCGGCATTGACGGTGAAGACCAAACTGCCACCGCTCGGCAAGGTTGGAATGACGATTCCTGCACCCTCGAGAAGCGCAATGGTGCTTGAGGCTGGGCAAACTGCGCCACCCACTGGTGTTCCGCAAGTGACTGCGGTCTTTGAAAGTCCTGCCACGGCTGGGTCGGTCACGAGCGCATTGTCGGCAGCACTTGGACCATTGTTTGTTACGGTCAGGGTATAGGTGGTTGTTCCACCAGCATCCACGCTGGCGACGCTGTTGGTTTTAACCAGTTGCAGGTCAGCGGTTGGTCCACCGTTGGTGGTCGAAGCGCCCGTGTTGTTGCCTGCACCCGTGCGGGTTGGATCGGTTGGATCAGTGACATCAATTGGCACGATGGCTTTGGCGGTGTTGGTGATGCTGCCAGAACCAGTCACCGTTCCAGTCATCGTAAAGGTCAGGCTGCCCGTGCTTGGCAGGGTCGCAATTGTGATGCCAGCACCTTGCAGCGCAGCCACAGTAACTCCCGCTGGGCAAACTGCGCCATTTGTTGGCGTACCGCAAGTCACACCTGTAATGTTCAGTCCAGCCACCGCAGGATCGGTCACGACTGTGTTATTCGCATCGCTTGGACCGTCGTTGGTGACCACAACCGTGTAACTGATTGGGTCGCCTTGCAAGACATTGAGCGGACCAGTCTTTTGCACACGGACATCGGCAACTTTGCTGACAGGCAAGGTCTTGGTGCTCGAGTCATTGCCTGGGGTTGGGTCGGTCACGCCGACTGGTGGGGCGATGGTTGCCACGTTGGCGATGCTGCCCGTTGTGGCGGTGACATCGGCATTGATGGTGAAGACCATACTACCGCCTGCTGGCAGCGTTGGAATGACAATGCCTGCAGCCTCGAGGAGCGCAACGGTGCTCGAGGCTGGGCAGACTGCGCCACCTGTTGCACTGCCGCAAGTGACAGCGGTCTTGGTCAAGCCAGCCACCGCAGGGTCAGTGACCAGGGCATTGTTCGCAGCGCTTGGACCAGCGTTGGTCACGGTCAGGGTGTAGGTCGTGGCTGTACCAGCAACCAACGAAGTGGCGCTATTGGATTTGACAACGCCCAGGTCAGCCCGTGGGTTGACTGGGTTTGTATCGGTTGCTGTGTTGTCGCCTGGGGTTGGATCGGTCACACCTGCGGGTGGGTCAATGGTTGCCACGTTTGCAACACTTCCACCGGCGGCGGTCACAGCAGCATTAACGGTATAGGTGACACTGCCGCCACTCGGCAAGGTTGGAATGACAATTCCTGCGCCTTGCATTAAGGACACGGTGGTGTTTGCAGGTGTCGAGCAAACCGCTCCGCCCGTTTCAGTACCGCAGGTGACGCTCGAGACGCTCAAGCCACTGGCGGCTGGGTCAGCGAAGACTGCGTTGTTGGCGGCACTCGGTCCAGCGTTAGAAACCACAATCGTGTACGTGGTCGTTCCACCAGCATCCACGCTGGCAAGATTGTCTGTCTTGGTGATCGAAAGGTTCGCAATGGGTTGAACGGTATTCGAGTCGCTCGCGCCGTTGTTGCCTGCACCCGTACGGGTTGGATCGGTTGGATCACTCGTACCGACTGGGGTAACAATTGTTGCGGCATTGACCAGTGGTGAAGGTGCGTTGCCAGCTACCGTTGCATTGACGGTGTATGTGACCGTACCACCGCTTGGCAAGGTTGGAATCACGATGCCAGCGCCTTGCATTAAAGCAACTGTGGTATTGGCAGGTGTTGAGCAGACAGCCCCGCCAGTTTCAGTTCCGCAGGTCACGCTCGAGACGTTCAGACCAGTGACCGCAGGATCGGCAAAGATTGAACCATCGGCAGCGCTCAGACCAGCATTGGAAACCACAATGGTGTAAACCGAAGTTCCGCCAGCGTTGATGCTCGAGACACCATCTGTCTTGGTGATCGAAAGGTTTGCCACAGGTTGAACCGTGTTGGAATCGGTTGCACTGTTATTGCCAGCACCTGTACGGGTTGGATCGGTTGGGTCACTTACGCCAACTGGGGTAACAATCGTTGCGGCATTGACCAGTGGTGAAGGTGCGTTGCCAGCTACAGTCGCATTGACGGTGTAGGTCACGCTGCCACCAGATGGCAAGGTAGGAATCACGATTCCTGCGCCCTGCATTAAGGCAACGGTGGTGTTGGCGGGTGTCGAGCAGACTGCCCCGCCTGTTTCAGTTCCACACGTGACGCTCGAGACATTCAAACCAGTCACGGCAGGGTCGGTGAAGATTGCACCGTTGGCGGCACTTGGTCCAGCGTTGGAAACCACAATCGTGTAGGTGGAAGCTCCGCCAGCGTTAACGCCGGTGGCACTGTCTGTTTTGGTGATCGAGAGGTCAGCCACTGGATTGACTGGATCGTTGTCGTTTGCCGTGTTGTTGCCAGCGCTTGGGTCTGTTGTACCGGCTGGTGGGGTCACACTGACAATGTTGTTGACCGTACCCGATGCAGCGGTCACGTTCGCAGCCACGGTTAAGGTCACACTGCCGCCTGCTGGAAGGGTCGGAATCACAATTCCAGCACCCTCGAGCAGCGCAACGGTGGTGTTGCCTGGTGTTGCGCACACAGCGCCGCCAGTTGGCGTACCGCAAGTGACTGCCGTCTTTGAAAGTCCTGCCACGGCAACGTCGGTTACGACGGCATTGTCCGCAGCACTTGGACCGGCGTTAGAAACCACAATCGTGTAAGAGGTCGTGCCACCAGCATCTACCGCTGCAACCGCGTTGGTCTTGGTGACTGAGAGATCGGCTCGAGGATTGACGGGATCGTTATCGTTAGCCGCGTCGTTGACGTTATTGTTGTCGGTCACTCCAGCGGGTGGGGCAACATTGACAACGTTTGTAACGCTGCCTGTGGTCGCGGTGACATCGGCGTTGACCGTGAAAGTCACACTGCCGCCGCTCGGTAAGGTTGGAATGACAATGCCCGCACCCTCGAGGAGCGCAACGGTGCTCGAGGCTGGGCAGGCTGCGCCGCCAATTGGTGTTCCGCAAGTGACTGCCGTCTTTGAAAGTCCTGCCACGGCTGGATCGGTGACAACCGCATTGTTGGCGGCACTTGGTCCGTTGTTGGTCACAACAATCGTGTAAGAGGTTGTACCGCCAGCGTCCACGGTGGCAACATTGTTTGTTTTGGTGACGGCAAGGTCAGCCACAGGTCCAGAATTGGTCGGGAAGGCGCTCGAGTTGTTGCCTGCGCCTGTGCGGGTTGGATCGTTTGGATCGTTTGTTCCCACTGGTGGGAGCGCAACGGCGGTGTTGGTGATCGAACCTGCGCCTGTGACCGTACCGCCCACAGTGAAGGTCACGCTGCCACCGCTTGGCAAGGTTGGAACAATAATGCCAGCGCCCTGCATTAAGGCAACAGTGGTATTTGCAGGTGTCGAGCAGACGGCTCCACCCGTTTCAGTTCCGCAGGTGACGCTCGAGATGCTCAAACCAGCCACAGCAGGGTCGGTAAAGATTGAACCGTCGGCGGCGCTCGGTCCTGCGTTGGAAACCACAATCGTGTAAGAAATAGCGCCACCTTGGGTGACTGTGCCAGGTCCAGTTTTGACCACACTCACGTCTGCCACGGGTTGGACAGTGTTGGAATCTGAGCCAGTGTTGTTGCCTGCGCCCGTGCGGGTTGGGTCGGTTGGATCACTGACACCGACTGGGGTAACAATTGTTGCGGCATTGACGAGTGGGCTTGGCGCGTTGGCAGCCACGGCGGCATTGACGGTAAACGTGACCGTACCACCAGATGGCAAGGTCGGAATCACAATTCCTGCGCCTTGCATCAGTGCAACTGTGGTGTTGCCAGGCGTAGAGCACACAGCCCCACCAGTCTCAGCACCGCAGGTGACGCTCGAGACTGTTAAACCAGTCACGGCAGGATCGGTGAAAATCGCACCGTTGGCGGCGCTCGGACCGTTGTTGGTCACAACAATCGTGTAACTGGTATTGCCACCAGCATTCACACTGGCAGCACCATCTGTTTTGCTGATCGAGAGGTCAGCCGCTGGGGTGATCGGAATGATGTAGGTTGCTGGTGTCAGTGATGTTTTGCCAGCATTGTCAATTGCCGAGAAAGTAAAACTCGAATCTCCGGTGAATGTACCGCTCGGATCGAATTTGAGTCCTGCGGCAACGGCTGGGGTCATCGGTGGGTCAGTCGTCAAGACTGGAGTCACGCCATTGGCGTAATACAAGACGCCTTCGCTGGGTGGTGGCAATGAATTGACTTTAAAGAAGGCAACCGTACCGTCAGGGTCGGTGGCAGCCAAACCTGTGACCAGCGTTGTCGGTCCTGCGTTGGCTGGGATGCTCGAGTTGGTGGCGCTGGTCGGAACGGGCGGTTGTTCAATACCAAAATCTTGATTTGGTACGTTTGTAATGCCGGTTGTCAAGGCAATCTCGCCTGGGGTGGTGGTTTCGGTTGTCCCGTTTTTGTTTTCGCCAGTGTTGACCCAACCCGTTGG
>JANMUC010000365.1:0-1641 GCA_031391225.1 Deinococcales bacterium | reverse complement strand
CCCTACGATAGACCAATTCAAATTTCTAAACATGGTCACAAAAAAAATAATAGGTGAACGAAAAATTCTCGAGTTTTAGAACAGATTTAAACCGTTCAAAACCTCAAGCTTCAATATCTCGAGCAGATTTTCAAGGATCACAAAGTGCAGGCACTTCGGACAACAGCCTTGTTATGCCAGATTTTGAGTTTTATTGCGGGTAAAACCGCACGAAAATAAGGCAGGGCAACCGCAAAGTCGTGTTCCAATAGACCAAACAATGATTTGATCTTTTCACGTTGCAAGGGTGAACACAAGGTTCACCCCTACACCACATTATTTTTTTGTAGGGGTGCTGCTTGCTGCGCCCTGCCCGCATGCGAGTTCTCCTGTAAAATGCGCGATATTTCGGACTTTGCGGTTGCCCTGAAAAATAAGGCTTGAGGGTTAAGAAAAAAAACGTGACGAGGATAAAATCCAAGTCACGTTTAGTCATTCACCTTTCTGCTCGAGAGGTTATTTGATTACGTTTACCGCAATAATCAGTGCGACTGCCACAAATCTGCGAGGGCTTACGCGCTCGCCATTAGCCGCAGAGATGACCAGTATGGTGCTCAGACTGACGGCAGTCAAAAGCGCATACGAATCTGTGATCTTACCGCCCGCAAGGATACGAAATAAGCAAGAGTTACCAGCAATAACCAAAGCCCACATGTCCAAGTGCGCCAAAGCATCCCAAGGTCTGATGACCTCAGGGTGTTTAGCTCGAGAGACAAGCAAGGCTGAAGCTGTGCCGAGGCAGATTTCAGTGATCAGGGCAAACACAATCCGTAGGATTGTGCTTAAACCCAAAGCCCAAGGAAGCAGGGTGAGAGTGATACCGATGGTAGGCAAAAACCAACCGCTCCGCCGAAGCGCAGCCTGAGGGTCTTGGCGGACAGCTTGCGCAAATCCTGCCAAACCAGCAGCCATGTCTGCCATCTCGAGGAGCGAGCCGTGGGGCTTCTCTTCGATAGCGGCTAACAAGACAGCGATAACGCAGCCCAATACTTTTATGGCATCAGTGGATGAAAAACCTTCTACTGTAGCTGCAAAAAGTGCTGCAGTAGTCAACTCGAGTGCCGAGCCAACTACTGCAAGGAATCCATATTCGATGTGCTGAATGATAAGCCAAGCCGTTAGATAACGGTTGGCAATATTCAAAATCAATACGACCACAATCCATACTGGAAGCATGTTCGTAGGAGCTTTGAGGCTGGTTCCTACGAAGTTGTCACCGACGGTCAACAAGATTGTGACCATCAATGAGGCATACAAAAACATTCTTTGGTTCATAAGAAAAAACAAAAAGCAATAGGACAACAAAACTTCTAAAAAACCTCGAGCAGATTTTCAAGGATCACAAAGCACAAAGCTTCGGAATGACCCTTCACTTATGCCAGATTCTCGAGCGCACACGGGGTAAAATCGCGCTTTTGGGCAGGCTTTTATCGTGACCCAAGAACAAGATTCTTAGGAATCTACAGGAAGACAGCCATTCAGTAACCTTTGCTTTGTGCACTCAAGAAATCGCTCACAACCCTCACCCGACTCGCTTAGGCTCGTCACCCTCTCCCGAATATTCGGGAGAGGGTCGTTGTGAGCGCAGCGAACGACGGGGTG
>JANMUC010000303.1:0-5628 GCA_031391225.1 Deinococcales bacterium | reverse complement strand
GCTTGTGACACGCCGAATTTAACCAGAAATTATTGGGAATTTATCGCGAACTTTTCAGATTTCGAGGTTGTGATTCCAGAAAATGCCGACGGTTTTCTCGAGCCTTTGGCAGCCATTTACAGGAAAAAGTCTCTCAAGCAGGTCAAAACCGCGCTCGAGGTTGAGAATTTGAAAATGACAGGTTGGTTTGAACAATTTATCGGTGAAAGGGCGCACAGCCGTGCGCCCCTACAGGTTCGGGTGGTCAAATGGTCTGAACTCGAGCCTCATTTTGAAGCCAATCTTTTTTTAAATGCCAACACGCCAAGCGATTTACTCGGCTGAAGGCTTTGAGGCATCTGGTTTTTCGATAACCTCGAGATGCTCTGTGGTGTCAATTTTACCTGTAATCTCCACGTCGTCTTCGTTAACAAAGAGATTGATTCGTGTACCCTTGCCCGTTTTTCCACCACTATATTGCTCAAATTCGGGTTCGGACTCGAGCCAGCGTCGCGCAAAGAACAACAGCAATTCTCGAGCAAAAAACATGAACGTCAACAAGCCAAAAGCGTCAACCTGTAAACGAAAGATGGTGACAAAAAACAGCACTCCGACAATCACGGCGTCAGAAACTGCCGCCAATGCCCTGGTCCAAATTTCAAAAGTGCGTTCGTCCATTTTGTCTTGCTCGGCAAAAAGTGTGACCAGCATTGCGCCTGCAATCCAGAGGTAAGCAATGTTTTGACTAAAGGCAAATCCAGCAATGGCGACACTTGCCGTCAGCACCAGAATTTGAGGCGTCATCAAACGGTCACTAAGGTTGCGAACGTCAACGTCAATGTCAACACTGCTTTTACCGTCGCTGCCACGCCGTACAAAACGCCTTGCCAGGGCGGTTGGCGAAACGACCAGCAACACCGAGGGCAGTGTCACGGCTCTCAGCAGAAAAAAAATGACAAGGTACACATTTGTCGCAAACAACAGCAAGCCAAAAATAAAACTCATGTGGTTTTCTCCTCGAGAAAGATTTCTTCGATTTGTTGATTGAAAAGCCGTGCCAATTTAAACGCCAGTGGCAAACTCGGGTCGTATTTCCCAGTTTCGAGGGCGTTGACAGTTTGTCGGCTGACCCCAAGTTCGTCTGCCAGGTCAGCCTGCGACCAGCGTTTGACGGCGCGGAGTTCTCGGATGCGGTTTTCCATTAGGCGACAGGGATTCCTTTGTTTTTAGCCCAGGCTCGAGCGGCGGCGATTCGTTTTTCGATAGTGGGATGGTCGTGCAACCAGAATTCGACCCAAGCTGGAGGGTTTGGGTCAGACAAATTTTCTTTGGCGAGGCTGCGAAATGCGGCTTCAAACGCTTTAGGGTTTTTGGTGATCTCGAGCGCGAATTTGTCGGCGGCGTATTCGGCGGCTCTGGTATTGGCGTTGGTGATGAGGCTAAAAAGTTGCCCCACGATGGTTGCCACAAAAAAGAACACGGGTAGCGTGGCAATATCGCTCGAGCCGCGCAAACCACCTTGCATACCGATGCTCGAGAATGCCACGTATGCAACCGCAATGATGATAGCAAAATTTAGCCATGCCAGCGCCAGACCTTTGTACAAATCCTTATGGACTTTGTGCCCAATTTCGTGCGCCAGCACCACTTCGATGCCTTCGGGCTGCATGCTTGCCATGAGCGTGTCTGAAATCAGAACTTCCGAACCAAAACCGTCTGGGATCAGTGCCGCATTGCCTTGTTTGGTTTTTTCGCCAAACAACCAACGGCTGGTTTTGGTCAGTTTCACGCCCGAAGCGTCGAAAATCCTTTTGACCCGCGCCTCCAACTCTGGATTCTCGAGCGGCGCACTTTTAAAACGCATTTTGACCAGCAGCGGACTGATGAACAACAGAACCGCAAAAAATACGGTTACGCCAGCCATCGCCACTGGAAACCAAGCGTTTGGGAAGGCTCGAATGGCGGCGTAAAAACCAAACAACAGCAAGCCAATGATGGCAGAATTAACAACATTTTCTTTGATGTGGTCGAGCAACCAACCCGAGAAATTTTGTTTTAAAAGACCATACTTTTTGCCGCTTAAAAAACCAAAATAATACGAGATTGGAAATTCCACCAGGCTCGAGATTAAAAAGAAAACCAAAATAAACAGAATCCTCGAGATCAAATCGGTATCGCCACCAAGCGCATCACGCAGGGCGCTCGAGACTCCGCCGTAGACCCAAACCAGAAAGAAAACGAATGCCAGCACAAGCCCCAAAATGCTCGAGATCACGTTTTCTTGTTCTCTGGCACGGGCTTTATCGAGATCGTTACCAGTTAAAATTGCGGGTTGTGGGTTTTCAGTGTCGGTCATGCGCCTATTCTTTCAGAAAAGCTGGGGGTTATGCGAGTTTCTCGAGGATGGTGTCGGTATTGCCTTGCCAAACAATCGAGGCAAAATACGGTTTAAATCCAAGTTCGATATTGATTTTGAGCATGGCGGCATTGTCGTTGGCATTGCCTGTTCTGACAAATTTTGCCTCTGGGTTCATGGCAAGCATTTCGTTAAGGTTCGCGGCTTTCAGCCACCTTCCAAGACCAAGGTTGCGATGTTCGGGATTCACGCCAGTCGCTTGCTGAGTCACAATGCTGGCACGCGTCGGATGCCACTCGAGTTCGGTGTATCCTGCAAATTCGCCGGTGCTGCGCTGCTTGACGTAACTGATCACGCGCCGTCCACCAGAGCCAAACCTGACTTTTTCCATGTCACGAATCACTTCTGGGGTCAGGTGCTCATCTTCCATCTCGAGGTCGCCCTTGGGTTGGGTGTTCATGACATCCATCAAAGTGGCAAACGCCGAAATTTCACTTTCTGGAATTGAACCATCCCAAGTGCCCAGCACGTAATCGGAAGCTCGAGTTTGACCATCTTTGACCCAAGTCTCGAGCTTGTCCGTTTCGAGTTCTGCCACGCTGAGTTGGCTGACTTTGGTTTCCATGCCACGGGTGCAGCCGTAATGCTCGAGGAAAATATCGCCCGCTGGGATTCTGTCATGGCTGAAGGCGAGCAACAAGCTACGATTTGCGTTTTTGGCGGTGTCGCAAACGTGTTTCAGAATCGTTTTGCCCAAGCCTTTGTGGCGGTATTCGGGCAGAATTTGAATGTTAAATTGCGCCATGTGTTGGTTGTCGGGCAAATGTACGATTTGCAAATTGGCAAAACCGATGGCTGCATTGTTTTCTTTGGCTAGCCAGATATGAACCTCGACAAAATCGGGCATGTTTTTAAACTCTTGAATTCGCACTTCGGCTTGACTCGGTGGGTCATCGGGTTGAGTCTCTTTGCGCAATACATTGGCAAGCGCGGTGAATTCTCGAATTTCGGCTTCGCTTACGGTTTTTGCAGTGCGATGCTCAATCTCAAACATGGTTTTGCACCTGGGTTTTTCCAGCCAACTCCAGGTTGCCGATGGTTAAGGCGCGAAGCTCGAGGATCAATATCCGCAATGCGCCGTACAGCGTTTTTAAGTGTTCTTGCCGCATTGGTTTTATGGCACTATTTATGGCTGCCTCGCGCCGAAATTGCTCGAGTTTTTGGCTGGTTTGGAGACTGTTCATGAGGGTTCCCTTTCGACCTTCCTCGAATCTCGAGGTGTCAATGTTGCTTGACATCAATGTAAACCAAGCTTGGCTTTTTGTCAAGTAAACTTGTCAAAATGTCGTCTACGCTTGACACGCTCGAGTATCTTCAAAACCGCAGGTTAAACTGACGCCCGATGCAATCAGACGCCACACCAACCACCAAAGCCTATGCCCGCCCCAACACCGCACGGTTACTGATTTCCTGCCCTGACCGGCGCGGTATCGTCGCCGCCGTCTCACAATTTCTGTACAGCCACAACGCCAATATCATGTCCAGCGACCAGCACAGCACCGACCCCGAAGGCGGCACGTTTTTTATGCGCCAAGAATTCCACCTCGAGGGACTTGACTTGACCAAAGCCCAATTCGAGAAAACCTTTCAAGAAGTCGTCGCCAACCCCTTTGGTATGGATTGGAAAGTCTGGTACGCCTCTGAACCCAAACGCATGGCAATCTTGTGCAGCAAATACGATCACTGCATCATGGATTTACTCTGGCGGGTGCGGCGCGGCGAATTTGACGCCGAAATTCCTTTTGTCATCAGCAACCACCCCGACCTCGAGCCTGACGTGCGCACTTTTGGAATTCCATTTCATTACGTGCCAGTCGAAAAGGGTGACAAAGCAAGTTCTGAGCAAAAAATTCTCGAGCTTCTGAAAGGCAACGCCGATTTTGCGGTGTTGGCACGTTACATGCAAATCCTCTCAGGTGATTTTCTCGAGAATACCCAGATGCCCGTGATCAACATTCATCATAGCTTTTTACCTGCGTTTATTGGCGCGAACCCGTACAAAAGCGCCCTGGCAAGAGGAGTTAAACTTGTGGGCGCAACCGCGCATTATGTGACCTCAGAACTTGATGCCGGACCGATTATTGAACAAGATGTCGCTCGGGTTTCGCACCGTGACGACGTGAAAGCCTTAACCCGCATTGGGCGCGACATTGAACGCAATGTTCTCGCAAGGGCGGTCAAAGCCCACCTCGAGGATCGGGTTTTGGTACATCAAAATAAGACAGTTGTATTTTGAGTTTAACCAGAATCGGTATGGCAAGATTGTCTGATGAAAACCCAAGTCATTGTTCTCAACGGCGCGTCGAGTTCGGGTAAATCTGAACTTGCCCGCAGTTTACAAAGCATTTTGCCAGAACCCTGGTTGACCTTTGGTGTTGACACGTTAATCGGGGCAATGCCCGCAACAATGCAAACTGGAGATGCTGGAATTGTCTTTGGTCCTAACGGTCAAGTTACGACAGGGACTGCATTTCAGCTTTTAGACAACGCTTGGTGTTGCGGTATCGCTGCTATGGTACGCGCTGGTGCTCGAGTCATCGTGGATGAAGTATTTCTGGGCGGCGAAAAATCACAACAGCGTTGGAAAACCGCACTGGAAGGACTCGAGGTCCTGTGGGTGGCGGTGCGATGTGAACTTAAAGTTGCCAGCGCTCGAGAAATCGCATTCCAGGCATGGCAGAAAAGCAAGCCAAAATTGTCCATCAAGGCGTGCATTATGATCTTGAAGTTGATACAACAACTTGCTCGAGTTTGCAATGTGCCGAGAATATTGCGGCGCTGATTTATTGAAATTAAGTGTCGTAAATCAGACATCAAAAAAGCCGTGAGTATTGACGCTCACGGCTTCTCGAGATAGAAATAATTATTTGACTTGAACGTTTTTCAGGTAGATGTTGGTATAAAACGTGCTGCGCTTGGCGGGTTTTGGCAAACGTCCAAAAGCTTTCAGGGTATCAATGGCGCTTTGCCAACCGTTCGGGTTGCTAAAACCAATGCCCGAAGCCAATGTAAACGGGCTTTGGTACAACGGAATGCTCGCCTCGAGCACTTTCATGCCCTCATCACCCAAGTTTTGCACGAATTTTTTGCTGGCTTCAAACGCGATTTTTGGCGTGTTGATGGTCGTGACCATTGCTGCTTGATTGGCTGCCAAAAATGCTTTAACCAATTCTGGTTTCTCGAGGTTGGCGTCTGTCGTGATCACGCCAACACCAGGTGCACGGTTGTACTTG
>JANMUC010000113.1:0-1188 GCA_031391225.1 Deinococcales bacterium | reverse complement strand
GTTTTTTTGCAGCTCGAGTTAAGGGGTTTGTATGCCTGAACTCGAGTTTAAAGCACGACTCTTAGAAGCCGACGACATTCGCCGCGCCGTCAGTCGGATTGCCCACGAAATTGTTGAACGCAACAAGGGCGCTCACGATTTGGCAGTGGTTGGCGTTCACACCAGAGGCATTCCACTTGCCAACCGCATTGCGGTCAGGATTTCAGAACTCGAGGGCATCAACGTTCCGAGCGGGAAATTGGACATCACCCTATACCGTGACGACCTTTCCGAAGTCGGCTTGCAACCATTGGTACGCCGCACCGAAGTCCCGTTCGATGTTGCATCACGGCGCATTGTGATGGTGGACGACGTGTTTTACACCGGGCGCACTGCTCGAGCGGGTTTGGATGCGCTGATTGACCTTGGACGCCCCGCCAACATTCAACTGGCGGTTTTGGTAGACCGTGGACACCGCGAACTGCCAATCCGAGCCGATTATGTCGGTAAGAACATTCCAACCTCCAAGTCCGAAGTCATCAAAGTCAAATTGCTCGAGACTGACGGCGAAGATGCCGTCGAACTTTGGGAGGTTCGAGCATGAAGCACGAAATGATTTTGAAACTCGAGCCTTCCGTGTTTTTCGGAAGGCATTTTTTTGGGGGATTGCGATGAAACACCTGCTCGATTTTCAAGACTGGGACAGAACCGCGCTGGAAGGAATGCTCGAAACCACCCAGATCATGGCGGAAGTCCTCGAGCGACCCGTCAAAAAAGTCCCTGCACTGCAGGGTTTTACCGTTTGCACCGCATTTTTTGAGAACAGCACCCGCACCCGCCTCAGTTTTGAACTTGCGGCACGGCGCATGAGTGCCGATGTCTTAACTTTTACCGCATCAACCTCGAGTACCACCAAAGGCGAAAGCTTGAAAGACACGCTCGAGACGCTCGAGCAAATGAAAATAGATTTGTTTGTCATCCGCCATCAAGCCTCGGGGGCGGCACACCTGGCGAGCCGTTGGACAGATGCCAGAATCATCAACGCTGGCGACGGACGACGCGCCCACCCAACCCAGGCGCTCCTCGATGCCTACACCCTCAAACAGAAATTTGGAAAACTCGAAGGGCTGGAAGTTGCCATCGTTGGCGATGTTAAACACTCGAGGGTCGCACGGTCAAACGCGGATTTACTGGTCAAACTGGGCGCAA
>JANMUC010000301.1:0-11404 GCA_031391225.1 Deinococcales bacterium | reverse complement strand
CCACCAGGACAACGGCTGCGCCCAAAACCACAATGTAAAGCGTGTCCGAACCCCACGAAAGCCAGACCAGGCGCCCACCGACATGGACGATCTACGCGCCCACCACTGGACCCCAGAATGTGCCAAGTCCACCGAACAAGCTCATGACCACAGCATTGTCCGAGATCAAGATTTTGAAGACCTCGTTTGGGTTGATAATCGTGATCCAGTAGGCATAAATTCCGCCTGCCATTGCTGCCATCACACCAGAAATTGCAAAAACAATCAATTTGGCACGGAAAACATCAATGCCCATCGCTTTTGCCACGTCCTCGTTTTCACGGACAGCCACCAACCAATAGCCGTATTTGCTGCGGCGCAAAAACAAATGCAAGCCGATCAGGCATAAGACAAACAATCCCAGCATGGCGTAGTAAAACGGGCGGTTGTCTGAAAGCGCCGGAAAGCGCAAACCCTCGCCGCCACCGGTTAAACCTTCGGCAAGCAAGGCAATTTGGCGCATGGCTTCGGCAAAAGCCCAAGTTGCAATGGCAAAATACGCACCCCGAACCCGCAAGGTCGGTAAGCCCAGCAGCACCGCAAAAATTCCACCAATCAGACCCGAAAGTGGCAGTGCCAGAAAAAATGGAATGCCAAGCTTGGTCATTAAAATACCGACCGCATATGCACCAACGCCAAAGAAAGCGGCATGACCAAAGTTTAAGTACCCCGTGTAACCACCAATTAAGTTCCAGGACAACGCCACCACAGCCCACATCAGGGTTTCGGTGGCAATCCGCATCCAAAAAACGGGAATCAAAAACGGCAAACCAAGCAGCACCATAAATGCTGCACTCAAAAGCCAGACACTCGAGTTTGACACCCCAGGCAAGCCTGATTTCTCGAGTTTGGCGTTCATGAATTTGCTCGAGTCTGGGCAAGTTTCATACTAAACCCCGCCTTAAAATACCTTTGGGACTGATGACCAGCACCAAATACAAAATAATAAAACTTGCCAAACTGATGTACCTCGAGTCCAGAAACGCGGTGACGTAACTTTGCACCAATCCCAGCACCAGCGCGGCAACAATCGCGCCAGGTAAATAACCCATGCCGCCCAGCACCACCACAAAAAAAGTGTACAGCGCGTAACGAGCACCAATTTCTGGGCTGAAGGTGAACAAAAGACCGATAAAAACCCCCGCCACCGCCGTTAGCCCAACATGCAGCGCATAAACCAAGGAATTGATCCGGCTCGAGTCAACCCCGAGCAGACTGGCGCTGGCTTTGTCCTGCGAGACCATCCGAACCCGCAAACCGAGTGGGGTACGATAAAGAAAAAACAAGAACCCAAGCGTCAATACCAAACCGCAGGCGAACGTCACCACCCGAGCGCCAGGCACGACCAAGGGACCAAAAAACCAGGTGAAATCCGTCAGAGCGCTCGAGAGTGAATGGTTGTCCTTACCGAACAAACCCAAACTCGCACCGCGAATCACCTGAGAAATCCCGAAAGTTAGCACCAAACCCATCAAATTCGCATGGGCACGTTTGCCGCTCGAGACGCGTTCGATCAGTGGTTGTAAAAAAAATCCGATCAGCGCAAAAATCACAAAGACAATTGGCGTGGTTAAAAGTGGGTCAATGCCCAAACTCGTGTTTAAGAAAAAGGCTGTAAACGCACCGAGCATCAACCATTCGCCAACCGCGAAATCCACAATGCGCATGACACCAAATGCCAGTGACATGCCCAAGGACAACACGATCAGCACACCACCAATCAGCAATCCATCAATTGAGCTTTGCAAAAATAAGTTCAAAATAGTCCTTGTTAAAAACGTTTTTGGCTGCCAGTTTTGGCTGGCAGCCCAATGAACCGAATTTAGCGCTTATCCCAAGCGGGGGTTGGGTAGATCAAACGTGCTTTTTGAGGTGATTTTGCACCAATAATCACGGGACGACCATTTTGAATTTGGAATGGCAGCGGTTGTAATTTGATGTTGTCATGGTAGTTATCACCACTGGTCGGGAAGCTGATCGGTCCGTAAAAAGTGCGAACGTTAACCTTCTCGAGTTCGCTGACCAACCGCGCACGATCTGCTTCATTCATACCAGGTTTGACTTTGGCTGCCTTAATGGCAACCTCGAAGACAATACCAGCAGCAGAGCACCCAGCTTCGGTATATTCGGCAGTTGGGCGGTCGTAAGCTTTTTGGTAATCGGCAAACCATTCCTTGCTCGATTTCCAAGCCCCAGCGTTGATGAATTTGTATTCGATATCGGGTTGCCAGACGGTTGCCCCAATCACGCCTTCGGCATCTTTACCAAGCGCGGCGGTAAAGTCTGCAAAACCAGGAGCGGTGTGCTGAACAAAGGCTTTGGCGTTGATACGGAGTTGTTTGACAACTTTCATCATCTGAATACCCTGTTCGGGTTGGGTTGCCATCGCCAAAATATCAGCGTTGGCTTGTCTGGCTTTGCTAAAGACGGGGGTAAAGTCTGCATCGGCTGGCACAATGTCTAAGCCCAAGACTTTGATTCCCAGTTGTTCTGCAAGTTTCTTAAACGTATCGGCACCCGCTTTGGCAAACGGATCGTCGAGACCAACGATGTACATGGTCTGAGGTTTTGGATTTCCTTTGGCAATTTCACGAATTGGGGCTGCACCAATAATATCTACACTTGGAATCGTACCAAAGACAAACTTGTATTTGTCTTTCCAGATCGCAGGGTTTTCAGCAGATCCCGTAATCATCGGGACTTTGTACTTGTCCACGATTGGTCCGCAAGCCCTGGTGGCGCTGCTGGCATAAGGTCCTAAAATAAAATCAAATTTTTGTTCGGTCAACATTCGTTCGCAGGCTGCCGCTGCCGTGGCACCGCTCGATTGGTCGTCGTAATACACCAATTCGACTTTGTACTTTTTTCCGTCGCTGACGATACCACCCAGAGAGTTGACTTTATTTGCCCAAAGGTCATATCCGCGTTTGGTGGTCGCGCCGCCCTGAGCGTTATCGCCCGAAAGTGCCGTGACCACACCAACCTTAAACACGGCAGGCTTTCCTTGTTGTGCCAGAATCACACCGCTCGAGATGAGTGCAACCGCGCCAAGTGCCAATCCGAGTTTCAAACCATTCACGCTGTACTTCACAATAACCTCCCGCCCCCAAAAGGGGCAATGCCAAATGTTTTTTCTTTGATGCGAGCAAAGTATAAACTGCCTAGCAAGCATTTGCACAGTCGCCCATGGTTGATTAAGAGTTTTAAGATTTAGCCACGAGTCTGCATTCTGGTTTAAACATTGAACAAGAAATGCACCACATCCCCGTCTTTCATCACGTATTCCTTGCCTTCGGTGCGCACCCAACCTTTGGATTTGGCATTCACGTTGCTGCCCGCCTCAACCAATTTGTCCCACTCCACCACTTCGGCGCGAATAAACCCGCGTTCGATGTCGCTGTGAATTTCGCCTGCGGCTTGCGGCGCTTTCGTACCTTCTTTGACCGTCCAAGCCCGCACTTCTTTTTCGCCACTGGTAATCATGGTAATTAAACCCAGCGCCTTGTATCCAACGTGTACCAGTCGCTCGAGTCCAGATTCGGTCAAACCCAATTCCTCGAGAAATACGGCGGCGTCCTCAAAGCTTAAATCTGCAATTTCGCCTTCGATTTGGGCGCTGATTTTGACCACGGCTGCGCCCTCTTTGTCGGCAAGTTCACGGACTTTTTTGACGTGGTCGTTGTCTACGCTCAAACTGGCTTCGTCAACGTTGGTCACGTAAATCACTGGTTTGCTGGTAATCAGGCTCAGTTCTTTTGGGACTTCAATGCCCGTCAGACGCGCTGGAATGCCTTTAGAAAGTGGCTCGAGCAATGCTTCGACGATAGCAAGCAGTTCGGCATCTTCTTTGCTGTTCTTGGCGGTTTTACGCAGCCTGTCCACGCGCCGCTCGAGGGTTGCCAAATCTGAAAGCGCAAGCTCGAGGTTGATGGTTTCGATGTCGTCCAAGGGGTCAATTCGTCCCGAGACGTGAATGATGTCATTGTTTTCAAAGCAGCGAACCACATGGGCGATGGCGTTGACCTCGCGGATGTTGGCGAGGAATTGATTGCCCAAACCCTCGCCTTTGCTTGCGCCTTTGACCAAACCAGCGATGTCCACAAATTCGACTGCCGTTGGAATAATTGGCGGTACGCGGTCACCTTTGGTAAACACTTTAGACAACGCCTCGAGCCTATGGTCAGGCAGCGGCACGACGCCAATGTTTTTATCAATCGTGGCAAACGGATAATTTGCCGCCTCGACCCCAGCTTTGGTAATGGCGTTAAACAGCGTTGATTTGCCAACATTCGGCAGTCCGACAATTCCAATTCCCAATCCCATAAGAACCTCCAACTCGAGATTCCCTCGAGAAATTTTTATTTTGTGCTCGAGAATTTGCTCTTGAGCATCAGAGTATACCGTCTGGTGAGCCTGGTTACAGCAAGTCTTGTAAGGGCAGCCTAAAATGCGGTCATGAAAGCCATTTGGAACGACCAAGTCATCGCCGAGAGCAACGATACCGTCGTGGTGGAAGGCAACCATTACTTCCCAGCCGAGAGCGTTAAAGCCGAATTTTTGCGTCCCTCAAGCACCCACAGCACCTGCCCGTGGAAGGGTCTTGCCAGTTATCACTCGCTGGAGGTGGGCGGAAAAGTGAATCCTGACGCGGCTTGGTTTTATCCAGCGCCCAAAGATGCGGCGAAGCAAATCACGGGGCGAATCGCTTTTTGGAAGGGTGTTCAAGTCTCCGCTTGAATCTCGAGACTCATGCAAGGCGCAACGAAGATCCCTGCGTTAAACTCGAGCCATGAATGTTGGCGTTCTGATCTTTCATGAGGTATCCGAGTTTGAAGTGGGGGGCATCATGGGCGTTTTTGGTACCGCTCGAGCTTTTCTGCCAGTGCCTGAAGTTCTTGAGGGTGCTGAACCGCCGCCAAATCCACTCGAGATTTTCACGCTCTCCAAAACCCGAGCCAGCATTCGTGGCGCTGGTGGTCTGGTCATGACGCCAACCTATGCGTTCGCAGGAGCGCCAGAACCCGATATTTTGGTTGTGCCTGGTGGTTTGGGCGCAGAGAAAATTTCCAAAGACTTACAGACCAAAGAGTATTTGCGTGCTCAGGCGGCTCGAGTTAAATTTCTGATTTCAATCTCGAGTGGGGCGTTGGCACTTGGCGAGGCGAATTTGTTGACCGATCTGGATGTCACGACCACGAGGGCGCTGTCTGAAACCATCTGGAAGTACAATCCTGGAAATGTGCTCGAGTCTCGAGCCAGCAAAAACCCGAATGGGCGTTGGTTTGCCGCGTCTGGTTTGGCAGGCATTGAATTGGCGCTCGAGCTTGTAACGCTCGAGTTTGGTTCAGAGATTTCTGACAAAACCAGCAAGAATTTTGGTTTGACTTAACCCTCAATCGTGGTGGCTTTGGAAAGCGCCGTTAGAATGCTCAAGGCGTCAGGGTAACGGTTCGCAGGGTTTTTCTCGAGCAGTCTTAACGCTACCTGATCGAGCACGTGCGAGTGCCGTCCTTCGCGCAAACTCGAGGGGTCTGGTGGCAGTTGCGACAGGTGTGCCCGCATGACCTCTTGGGGTTCACCCTCGAACGGGTGCTGTCCGGTGATGCCCCAGTACAGCATCACGCCAGCCGAGTACAGATCGGCGGCAGGTGTTAACGGCAAACCGCGAACCGCTTCTGGTGACAAATAAGCCAGTGTTCCAGGGGTCAGACGATCACGAAAGACCTCGTTGCTTGGACCACTGAGGTCAAAATCGAGCAGTTTTGCCTCGAGACTACCAGGTTTGACGCCAGGCGAAACCACGATATTGTCGGGCTTCAAATCGCGGTGAACAAGTCCTTTTTCGTGCATGACCGACAAACCCTCTAAAATCTGCACAAAAACCTCGAGAAACTGTTTTAAACCGTGATACGCCACCCACTCGCTAAATCGCTGCCCAGGGGCGAATGGCATTAATGTTCCGGGTTGTCCCTCGAGGGTAATGCGCTCGAGAACAGGATTGAGGTTTTTATGGTGCAAGTCTTTGCCGACCAGAAATTCGCGGTCGGCTCGGGCTGCCATTTCGTTGGGGAATAATTTTACGGCGTAAGGCGTGCCAAACAAGTCAAACGCCAGATACACGACGCTGCTCGCGCCCCTGGCAATGGGGCGCACAATTGTATATTTGTCGAGCAAGACCGTTCCAGCAATCGCCATTGATTCGATGATAACGCATTCTCGAGCGTGGGGTGGTCGTTTTAATCTTTAACTCGAGGGATTGAGGCTTGAATTGCTCGAGTTTGCTGGGTTTTGAGGTGCTCGAACCACAATCAATACACCAGTCAACAACACCATACCGCCCAGAATAACGCCTAGCCCAGGAATTTCTTTAAACAAGAAAATTGCGCCCACAGCGCTACCAATCGGCTCGAGCAAGACCACTGAGGCGACCACGGCGGGGTTCAAGTATTTGACCGCCCAGTTAACGCTGGTATGACCAATCAGTTGCGGGATCAAACCGAGCAGAAGAATCCAGAAATAAGTTTCGAGCGGGTATTGGAAGGGTTGCAAGCCAAATAAAAACGGCATGGGAGCAAGAACCAATGCTGCCGTGCCGTAAGCGATGCCTGCGTAAGTTCGCAGACTTAAGCCCAAATGCTGGCTGTTGCGCCCGAGCAGGTAATAGGCAGCCCCAGCAAACGCGCCGAGCAACGCCAAACCGTCGCCCAAAAGTGGGTTTTGAAACGCGCCTGTGTTGGTGGCGTCACCAATGCCAATCAAAATACCGCCCGCAAAAGTTACAAGTAGACCTACAATCACCATTTGGCTGGGTTTTTGTTTCAAAACCAGCCAAGCGTAAAGACTGAGCCATAACGGGTTTGAAGTCACAATGGCGGTGCTGGCGGCTATCGAAGTTAAACCCAGACTGACAATCCAGAACGTAAAATGTCCAGCCAGTGCAATTCCCGCAAAAATGCTGAGCGAAATTGCTTTTTGAAATACTCGAGGTTCGAGCGTTTTTCGTTCTTGTGCCAGGGTTTGAATGCCGAACGGTGTGGCGAGCAGGGCAGCCACCAGGATTCTGCCTGCCGCGATCACCACGCCAAAAGTGGCGTCGCTTGAAAGTGAGGCATTGCGGGAAAGCCTGATAAAAATTGCAGCAAAAGACATTGCCACCAAACCCATCAACAGCACCGAATTGATTTTGAGGCGCGATGGTTGACTCGAGGTTGATGGCTTCACAGCCTCGAGTTTAACAACCTTTATACTTGAATGACATGACCCAGTTAAACAAAAAACTGTTCCGAGAAGATTCTTACCTGACCGAGTTTCGCGCCACCGTGCTCGAGTCTGCCGTGGTTGCGGGCAATACTGAAGTTGTGTTGGATCAAACGGCGTTTTACCCAACCGCAGGAGGTCAACCGTTTGACACGGGCTTTCTTCAAGTTGCTCGAGTGCTCGAGGTGCGCGAGTCAAAAGGGGAGAGCCTGATTGTTCACGTGCTCGCGGGTCAGGTGTCGCTCGAGGTTGGGGCTGAGGTGACGGGCAAAATTGATTGGGTGCGGCGTTTTGATCACATGCAGCAACATACAGGCGAGCACATGCTGGGACAAGCTTTTTACCGCCAGGACGCCCATATAATTGCCGTCAACATGGAACGCGGCATTTGTACCCTCGACCTCGAGCAAAGTGTCACTGAAGAAATGGCACTCGAGGCGGAACGAATTTGCAACCAGGCAATCTGGGCTGGGCACGAAATTAGTAGCTATGAAGTCCATGATTCCGAAATCTCGGGTGTGCCTTTGCGCCGCACGCCGAAAGTCGCGGGCATGATTCGCGTGGTGCAAATTGGCGATTACGATTACAGCGCCTGCGGCGGCACGCATTTGCGCTCGAGCAGTGAGGTCGGTATGGTCAAAATCCTCAAGCTCGAGCGGATTAAATCTGGGGCGACTCGGGTGTATTTTATTTGCGGTGCTAGGTGTTTAAGTGATTATCGTTTCAAACATGACTTTGTCTCTCAGCTCGGCTTAAAATTTTCTGCCGCTCTCGAGCAAGTGCCAGCCCGCACCCAAGCCGTGCTCGAAGAGTTGAACTCGAGCAAAAAAGAACTCTCGAGTCTCAGAGCCGCACACGCGGAATTGCTGGCGGAAAGCTTGCTCGAGAAATCGTTTCCAGTTGTTGTTCATAAGCTCGAAGACGCTGGACTTTTGGTGGATTTGGCAAAAGCGATTGCGACTCGAGCGGGCGCGATTGGGATTTTAGGAGCGGTTGATGGTGCTCGAGTCTTGCTGGCGGTGGCTTGCGGTGCAAGCTCGAGCGTCAGTGCCAATGAAATCCTCAAAGTTGGATTGCCGTTGATTGATGGCAAAGGTGGCGGCAAACCCGACATGGCGCAGGGCAGTGGAATAAACCCGAACGGCTTGTCGGCGGCGTTGGAGGCAATGGCTAAATCTTTGCTTTAAGGGTTTAGCGGTGGTTCTGGAGGCAGTACCTTTTTCTTTCTGGGTCCAAAACTGGCAACGATAGCGCCTATGATACCAGCAAGTACAGCGGTCAAACCAAAAAAACGAATTGCTATCAAAACAAAATTTAGAATGTTGTCGCCTAGATCAACAAATTGAAAATCAATACTTAGCACTTTCAAACCCAGAATTGTCAACACTCCACCAATCAATCCAAAAACCATTCCCCATAAGCCAACTTTCCAGCCTCGTATCAAACGTCCCAATCCCTTACGCAACAACCAAGAGACGATGAATGAACCAATAAATACCAATAGCTGAATTAGAAAAAAGCGAGCACTCATATTTACACAATACGCGGTTTTGTGGCTTAACGTTCCAAGTTGTGATTCCCAAATCCAAAGCTTGGGATTGACCCGAGTCGTTGTTGCTCGAAAATCCCTCAACACGTGCAAATAAGCGGCTACCAGAAACAGAAGAGCGGTCATTTTAACTGGTACGTATCCTTTAAGAAGCCTTGGTGCAAAGCTTGAGACTTCGATATTTGCATTCGGATACAGGTCGTTTTGTTTGTTGCCAAAAATGCTTGACTTTAGCTCCAAAGTGTTAAACTCGAGCGGAAGCATAGATTGTGTGACAGAATCCATCAGGGTCAACCTATGGAGGAGGACGTATGAAAACAAAGAAACTGGCTATACTTGCAGCGTTTGGTTTGGCGGCAGGGGCATTGGTACTCTCAGTCGCCACAGCCCAAACCAAAACCACCATCACCGTGTTTTTCGGTTCCACTTTTAGACCCGATTTAATGCGCCCGATTTTTGACCGTTTTGAAAAAGCCAACCCAGACATTCAAGTCAAACAAGAGCTTGGCGGCGCGACTTCAGAATTGCAAAACCAGTACTTGACCACGGTGCTTTCTGCCAAAGACTCGAGCTTGGACGCGTTTTTGATTGACGTGATTCGACCAGCCCAATTTCAGTCGCAAGGTTGGCTCGAGCCGATGGACAAGTACTTGGGCGGATCGCAAAAAACCCAAGAGTTTTTGTCGGGTTACTTGCCAGGTCCAATCAATGCCGACAAGATTAACGGTCAGATTTGGGCGCTGCCTGCCACCACCGATACGCAATTCTTGTATTACCGCAAGGATCTGCTGGCAAAATACAACCTCAAAGTGCCTAAGACCTGGGAAGACGTAATCGCTCAAGCCCAAACCGTGACCAAAGGCGAAAACAACTCACAATTGCAGGGTCTTAACTTCCAGGGTGCACCAATCGAAGGCGCGGTCTGTACCTTCTTGCAACCCTTCTGGGCGGCGGGTGGCGAGGTTCTACAAAATGGCAAAGTCAACGTCAACTCCGAAGCCGGACGCAAAGCCCTCAATTTATGGGTCAATGTCATCAACACCTCAAAAATCAGCCCACTTTCAATGGCTGAAAGCCGTACCGATGACTCGAGAAAAGTCATGCAGGCTGGTAACGCCGTGTTCGGTTTGAACTGGGCGTATGCTTGGGCGCACTTTCAGGGCAGCAGCCCAGACCCAAGCAAAGTCAAAGGCTTGATTGGCGTGACCAAACTGCCAACCTTCACGGGTGTCAAAGCCTCGAGCGCCAACTGTCAGGGCGGCTGGCAATGGGGTCTGAGCAGCTTCTCGAAGAACAAGGAAGCCACGTTTAAACTGATCAAATTCATGTCCAGTTCTGAAGCCCAAGCCGAGCTTTCGATTAAGGGCGGTTTCTTACCCGTTCGCAAGGCGTTATACAACAACAATGCTGTCCTGAAAGCCAACCCGCACTACACCGCCCTGTATCCCGTAATCTTGCGTGCCAAGCCACGTCCAGTCACAGCGAACTATCCAAAAGTTTCAGAGATCATCCGCACTAACGTCAATGCCGTGGTCAGCGGTGCAAAAACCACCGATCAAGCTTTGAAAGACATGCAAGCTGGTTTAGAAGGGGTTTTGAAGTAAGACTCGAGTCTCGAGGGTAGAATTCAACTCCACCCTCAATAAAGAGGTATTTGTGCGCCAACCAGGACTCGAAACCGCGCCCCGCAGTCAAATTCGGGGCGCGACACTTTTAGGACGTGTTCTCAGCGGTAATCTGCGTGATTCCGAATTGGCAATCTTATTGCTTGCCCCCAGCGCCGTGCTGTTGGTTGGGATCATGCTTTATCCAATGTTGAACGTTTTTCTGATGTCGCTGCGGGTTCAGAACACGCTCGAGCCGAGCATTGTCACGACCAGTTTTGAAAATTTTGCCCGCTTATTTGCTGATAAACGCTTTCTCGATGATTTCACCCGTACGATCTGGTTTGGTTTTTTGACCGTGACTGGCTCGTTTTTGGTTGGTTTGCCGCTCGCGCTCTTGGCGAACCTCGAGACAGGTTGGCGTTGGTTGGTGCGGGTGGCGTTGCTGCTGCCCTGGGCGATGCCACAAATTATTACGGGCACAATGTTCGCCTGGATGTTCAACTCTCAGTACGGTGTCTTCAACGATATTCTGATGCGTTTGGGCTTCGAGCGAATTTACTGGTTGATCCGTCCCGATTCTGCCACCATCGCGTTCGTGCTGACCGTGATCTGGAAAACCTCGAGTTTTGTCGCCTTGATTTTGCTGGGTGGTTTGCAAAGCATTCCGCTCGAGCTTTCCGAGGCGGCGCAAGTGGACGGTGCCACCAGCACGCAAGTCTTTTGGCGCATCACGTTGCCTTTGTTGCGTCCTGCCATTGCCGTGGCACTGATTTTTAGAACGCTCTCGGCGCTGCAAGTTTTCGACATTCCATACGCCTTCATGAGCGCTGGGGCAAGTCAGTCGCTCGAGACGCTAGGGCAAACGCACTAGTGAGAGTTTAATGTGTATGAATGCTTCCAAACATTATCGAACACTTCAGCGCACTCCCCGACCCTCGTCGTGACCACCCAA
>JANMUC010000319.1:0-3775 GCA_031391225.1 Deinococcales bacterium | reverse complement strand
TTCACGCAATACGATTGTTGTGCCTGAGATTGTGGAGGTGTTGTATCGTGATTTAAGTTCAAATCTGATTTTAGTACGTAAGGCACGATATGCAGGGAAGACGTGAATGACAGTATTTCGTGAATTAGTTGGAATGTATGGGTGGTCTGGTCGCCCCACAGATCATTGGCAACACTTTCGCGCCGAAGTGCTTTGGGATGCAGCACCAAGTAACATAACAATTCAGCCATCGCTTGGGTTTTGACTGGCAGGGCAATGCCGTCGCGCCACAACCCCAAATTTCCGAGCAAGTGAATCTCGAGCACCATCGCACCTCCTTATCAAACCAAATCGTGTCTAATACGATGGTTCAATGATAGAAAGTGTTTGGTCATAAGGTGGTCACAAGATCACCAACCCATGAGGAATTCTTTGACCAAAGCCTAATTCGAGACGCCAAATGCCGCCCGACACTCGAGCGCCAAGACCATAAACACCAGCGCTGGTGTGGCGTAACGCTCGAGCGCCTCCAAGGCTTTTTCAATGGCTAAATCTGCCTTGACCCTGGCGCTGGCGGGTTTGTCGCGCAGCAAAAAACGCAGCGCATCGGGCGTTAAATCGCGGTCAAAGTTTTTCTCGAGCAGATCGGCAGCGGTTAACGCCCCAAGCAAATCAGTCTCGAGCGCCGTCCAGAATTCTTTGGCGGCGTCCAAACAATCGCGGGTGTGATCGGCATTTAAAATCAAGCCTGGTCTGCCCGAAGCAAACTCGAGCAGTTCAGTATCGAGTTGCGGGTGACGCTCGAGCCAGGCGCGTTCGAGGTCAACGCTAGACACCGGCGGCACTCGAATTTGCACGCTGCGCGAGGTGATGGTCGGCATGACCCCGCTGACATCCTCGGCAATAAACACAAACCTTGCCTGGTGCGGTGGTTCTTCAACAATTTTTAAGAGCGCATTCGCCGCCGCCTCGTTCAAGAACTCTGCGCCGTCAAACACCACAACCTTATGACGGTATCTTGCACCCGTCTCGAGCCAATCCAAAACATGCAACTCGTAATCATGATCTGGATCGTGCGAACTCGAGATGGCTTTGATCGGAATAATGCTCGAACGTGCCTTCTTTCCCGTGCTGGTCTCGGTTTTCGGACTGATCTCGAGGTAATCTGGGTGTGTTCCCGCCCTAAAATTCTGACACGAAGCACAAGTTCCGCAAGGCTCGAGGTCATTTGGATTTAAGCAATTAAGGCGCTGCGCCCACCACCGCGCCAACTCGCGCCGACCAACCCGCGCAGGACCGCACAGCAAGACCGAATGAGCCGTGGTTTGTGCCAAATTGGTTTTGACTCGAGCATGACCAATGATGCCACTCGAGTTTTGCAAAGTTAAGGTCACGCTCCCAGTTTACGCTATAACATTCTGGGTTTCTGAAACGCGTTAAACTCATATCATCATGGAACGCCGAGAAATCAACGACATCCTGCGCGGGATTAAAGAAGCTCGAGTCTCAAATGAACGCATCGCCCTCGCCAGCGTTGTGCGCGTTCGTGGCAGCGCCTACCGCCGCGAGGGGGCGCAAATGCTGATCCGTGACGATGGTAGCCACGTTTGTATGCTCTCGGGTGGGTGTCTCGAACCTGAAGTGGTGCTGGGCGCAAAATATGTCATGCAAGACAACATGCCAAGTTTGACGGGCTATGATTTGGCAGAAGATGTGGTCTGGGGCTTGGGGATCGGTTGTGGCGGCAGCGTGGACATTTACGTCGAACCCGTCAACGACGACCCAATATTGAACACATGGTTAGCAATTCTCGAGCATGGGCAACTGGCGGTGCTAGCAACCTTGCTGCCAGATCAAACCACAGGAATCCCATCCCCAGCGCTTGGACGTGTGCTGATCCTTGAAAACGGCGAAACGCTCGGCGAGATTGGTGCGAACCTCGAGCCAGCCGTGAAAGCTGCCGCCCTCGAGATGATGCAAACCCTCTACCCACGTTCCGAAACCCAAAATTTTGGCTCGAGTAGCGTGTTTCTTGCCGCCAGTGCCCCACCGCCAGAACTCGTGATTTTTGGCGCGGGACACGACGCGATTCCGCTTTGCACGCTCGCCACCGACTTGGGTTGGGCGGTCAGTGTGTTTGACGCTCGAGCCAGATTTTTAACCATTGAGCGATTCCCAGGCGCTCATCTCGAAGTGCGCGAAGAGTACAGCAACCTCAAACTGAATCCACGATCATTTGTCATGGTCATGAACCATCACCTCGAGCGCGACGAACGCAGCCTTCACTTTGCGCTCGAGAGTGTCGCGCCTTACGTTGGCGTGCTCGGACCACGCGCCAGATTTTTGGATTTGCTCTCACGCCTCGAGAAAAAAGGGTTTACGCCCACACCCGCGCAACTCGAGCGCACCCGAAACCCTGTCGGTTTGGACATTGGCGCGGAAAGCCCCGATGAGGTTGCACTGTCGATCATGGGCGAATTGATTGCCCTCAGGCGTGGGTTTACGGGCGGGGTGTTGAACGGACGCAATGGCAGAATTCATGATGCGATTTGAAGGCTCGAGATTTAGGGTTTTGCTTTTGGTAAAATCTGAATTGTTGGTAATACGTTTTCAGGGTCAAACACGGTGACAGTGCAGTTGTGTAAATCGGCAACATCTGAAAAAATCACCAAGTTCTTGCCATTGTCTTGACGGGCGCTTTCGGCAATGACCGCATCAAAAAGCTGATGCTCCATGTTGATGCGTCCCAAAGTTTGCGTTGGTGACTCAAGACCACGGTTTTGCATCCGAATAAAATTGCCGCTTAATTCTTGAGTATTTGTTCCAAGTGCGCTTTGGATTTCACTGCTGCTTAAATCCAAAACCCGTAAACCAGTCGCTTCGAGCGTCAGAATGCTCGAGGGTCGAAACCGTCCTGCAAGTCTTGGATCGGTGTTGGCATAATGCTGCATTTCCGCGATCATGGTTTCAATTTCCAGGCTGGTGTAAAGAGCTTCAAAACCTTTTGGATTAAAGCGTCCACCTGCCAGCGCACTGCCTAAAGCACTTAAAGGATCAGTCACATATTTGAGGTTGGTGCTGCGAAAACTGCGGTAATTTTGTGGTGTTGTCTGCGCCAGTATTTTCTTTAAAACTTTGACCAGTTGCTTCTCTGGATTCATGCTGTCTGTCCACGCTCGAACATCTCGAGCAGGTCATTGACAGAAGCAATATCACCTTCCAAGATACAATCCATTGGTGCTTGATAATCCAAATCTGGATGTGGGGCGCGTAACCAAATTCTGGTGTACTCGAGAGAATTATCAAGCAATCGTTTTAGGCGTTGTGCCACCACAGACAATTGCATGAATTTCTTTTGGTAATTGCTCGAGTTTGGTGTTTTGCGCAAAGCACTGTCCGAAACGCCCAAGTATTGTGCCATTTCAGCCACGCTTAACCCCAAAGCCGATCCAAGCTTTAAGCCGTCAAAACGACCTGTGTTTGGTTCTTGTGCCTCGAGAATCACGTGGGCGATCAATGGTTTGGATTTGGTGGTTGTGGACATAATGGATTACCCCTATGCTCGAGTGTAGCATAGAAGTTCTAATTTAATCTAATTTCAGTTGTGTTTAAGTTGTAAAAATGTTGTAATTTTCAACCTAAAGCAAAACTTTAACCCTCGAGCGACTCACCCGAAACCGCATAATGCCGTCCAAAACGATTCTCGAGAAAAGCTTCAAACGGCACTTGCTCTTGACGCACAAAACCACGTGAGGGCAGCATTCCGCTGGCGTGCAAGTCCATCACCGCACAGACG
>JANMUC010000311.1:0-7013 GCA_031391225.1 Deinococcales bacterium | reverse complement strand
TGGTCAAGACAACCTTGTGTTCACCCTTCCGAGGCTTCTAAGGTACTCGAGCGAACAACGCACACCTCGAATTCTGCGATAGGCTAGCCGCAAGATGCAGACCCTTATCCAAGAACCAACCACAACAACGCAAAAAGCTTTTGAACTGGGCATTTACTCGTTCGTCGAAAACACGCCCGACCCAAGCACCAACACCAAAATCAATCCCGCACAACGCCTGAAAGATTTGCTCGAGGAAATCGAACTGGCAGACCAAGTTGGTTTGGACGCGTTTGGCATTGGCGAGCATCACCGCGAGGAGTACATTGCATCCTCGCCAGCCGTGATTCTGGCTGCGGCAGCCTCGAGAACCAAAAATATTAAACTTGGCAGTGCGGTCACCGTGCTCAGCTCGGATGATCCAGTGCGGGTGTTTCAAGATTTCTCCACGCTCGATCTGATCTCGAACGGACGCGCCGAGATCGTGGCTGGGCGCGGGTCATTTATCGAATCCTTCCCTCTTTTTGGTTACGACCTTCAAAACTATGGTGATCTGTTCGCCGAAAAACTCGAGTTGCTGCTCGAGATCAGAAATTCAGAACGGGTCACCTGGGCTGGAAAGCACCGCGCCGCGATCAACAACCTGCCTGTATTTCCGCGCCCGTTGCAAGCCAAACTTCCAATCTGGGTGGGTGTCGGCGGCACTCCAGAATCTGTGGTGCGAGCCGCCAAACTCGGCTTGCCGATGGCGCTCGCCATCATTGGCGGAGAACCAATCCGTTTCAAACCGTTCATTGACTTGTACTGGAACACCGCTCGAGCCGCAGGGCATAACTTAAGCCAGCTTGCCGTCAGCATCAACTCGCACGGGTACATTGCCGACACCGCGCAGCAGGCTTTAGACGAATCATTTCCGTCTGTCGCTGCCGTCATGAGCAAGATCGGACGCGAACGCGGTTGGGCACCGATGAGCAAAGACCAATACGCAGCCTCGACCAACCTGCGCGGGCATTTGGCATTGGGTGAACCTGAAGCGGTGGCTGAAAAAATTATTTACCAACAACAAAACATGGGACATGACCGTTACATGTTGCAACTCAGTGTTGGCACTTTACCGCACAAGCAATTGATGCACGCCATCGAATTGTACGGAACAAAAGTCGCGCCAGTGGTTAGGGCAGAAATCTCGAGGGGCGTAAGGACTTAACGAGCGCCCCTTCGACGTTTCCAGTTGCTCGAGCACTTCTGAGTTGGCAAATCGATAGTGACCTTGTGCGCCTTGAGGATGGCGGTACGGGCGGCATCTCGAGCTTTACCTTCTGGGGTGTAATGGTATGCACCGTCGAGCCAGGTGGCAAGCTCGAGTTCGGTGCAGCAAAAGTCAAGAATAATCCCTGCAATTACGTGTTGGCGGCGTATTTTGGGTTGGCGCAATCACAGGTGCTCAAACCAAAGGTGTTGTTCGGCTCGAGTGGGGTTTTTTTGGAGTTCTCTGGCGCGTGGCGTGAGGTTCACTGGGTTTGTATTTTACTGGTATTGAAGTGTTTCTCAAGACAACTTAAAAAATTGTAATCTGCACTTCTAAAAAATCAAAAAAGCGCTATAATAGACGTACCAGGTGGATTAAATCAAGAATTTTTCTTGATTTAATCCACCAAAAAATGATCAAAGGATGCCATGACTGCCACAAACCAACAACCAAACAACCCAGCCTTACCCCACCGAGTTCCCAGCCATTTGCGGGTTTACCAAGCCTTGCGCGCGCAAGGCTCGAGCACCCGTCCAGAAATTGCCCTCAGCACCGGTTTAAGCCTGCCTGCGGTCAGCACCGCCGTCGATGACCTCAAGGCTCGAGGGTTGGTGGTCGAAGATGGCAAACGCAGCGGAGCGACGGGACGGCGACCCAGACTGGTGCGGTTGATTCCTGAAGAAAACGCGGTGCTGGCAATTGACCTTGGTGGCGAATACCTTCATGCCACGCTGTTTGACTTGTACGGCGCGGTGCTCGAGACGCACGATGACATTGGCGTTGGTGCATTCTCGAGGCTGAGCATGATTGAGCGCATCGATACGCTGGTCAAGCTAGCCAAACGCTTTCCCAAGGCTCGCGCTTTGGGTTTAAGTGTTCCTGGCGTGGTGCAACCCGACGGAGCGTTGTGGCAATCATGGGTGTTTGGTTTTGAAAGCATCAAACTTTGCACCATACTGGGTGAAAAAACCAACTTGCCAATTCAACTCGAGAATGACGCCAACGCCGCCGCCTGGGGCGAATTCAAATGCGGTCACGGCATAGGCTCGAGTACCATGATTTTTGTGACCTTGGGACCCGCGATTGGTGCAGGCATGATCGTGGATGGCAAACTTCACCGTGGTCGGCACGGCATGGCGGGCGAACTGGCACTGATCGCGCCCAACACCCAATCGCTCGCCAATGACGATCCGCGCTTTGGCGCTCTGGCATTCTCGATTTACGAGGGCTTACGTGACGCCGCCTCGTTTGACATTACCCGCGCCGATTGGATGCGCGACGTTTTTGAAGCCGCAAACCGCAATGACCCCAAAGCCGTCGCCGCCATCGAACACGTGGTACGCCACTTGGCGCTGGCATTATCGGGCGTGGCTGCCACCCTTGATCCTGATTTGATCGTGATGCGCGGCGAACTGCCTCACCTCGAGAAACTAATCGTTCAACCGACCCGCGTTCACCTCGAACGACTGGGCTTGCGCAGCAGCATCAAAACCTCAAATTTGGGCGGCAATGCTGGTGGGTTGGGCGTGGCGTTAATGACTGCCGCCAAGTTGGAAGCGCAACTTCTCGAGGCTAAATAGTGCAAGTGGCGGATGTTTGACTGCCAGATTCGCGCTAAACTAGGACAGTATGACCCAAATAGAACTTCCCAGCTTAAATCTTGCCAGCATCTTGCATGGCGACGGTGGTGATGTCAGCGGCAGCGGTCTGGTAGCGCAGCTCGAGTTGATCACCGAACACCCCGACGGTTTAGAACCCAGCATCACACCAATTGCCCTCGCCGAACCCGCCCAGTGGCGAGCCAGCGTCAACAACGTCGGACCAGGCGAATTTTACTTGCACGGCTGGATCAAAGGCGTGGCATTGATGGAATGCTCGAGGTGCTTGACCCCAACCCGTGTACCCGTCGAAGCCCGACTCGAGAGCTTATTGCGTTACAGCGCCAAATTTAAGGTCACCACCCGTCAAACCCTCGACGACGGCGAGGACTGCCTCATGTTCAGTGACCCCAGCCTGCAACTGGGTCCGATTCTTGCCGAGGCGTTCAGTTTTGAAATGCCCTTAACCGTGGTTCACAGCCCAGAATGCAAGGGCTTGTGCAACAGTTGCGGCGCAAACCTGAACAATATACCAGCAGGCACGTGCGCGGTGCTTGCCGCCGACACTCCAGCCCTGAAAAAACAACTCGCTGAATGCCCGAACATTCCCAAAGACCGCGTGCAAGACTCGAGCAACCCGTTTGCCAAACTCAAAGGATTACTCGAGGATTAAATCACAACAGTTTTTTGTAGTACCGTGTCCGCCTTAATTTAGTGGGCTGGATTCTCGTTCACCACATGATTTCAAGCTCGAGATACCCACCATAATAAGCTGGACGCGCTACTACGCTTTTTGAATCACATCAGGCTGGCAGGATCGAATTTGATTGAAGTCACAAACTCGAGTTGTGCCGCCAGATGATGCGCGTTGGCAAGTTTAAAACTTATCACGTTGCCACCAGCGCGTTCCAAACCAACCGCCAAACTGGTTTCGGAATGCGCCTCGAGAAGCGTGTGGTAGGGTTGCAAATGCCGCGCATCCAAGTACACATCAGGACTGCAATGCACCAGTAAATCGGCACGCTCGAGCGCATCGAGTAAGCTTGGTTCTTCAAAGGTTAAAGCCCTAGTAGTCACGCCAGCAGGCACTGCTTTTGCCAGTTTTTCGGCGGCGGGACGGTCAGGTGCGGCAAAAGTCATGGTTTTAAAACCCGTTCGGGCAAGTTGCGTTGCGGCAAACGCCACCGCCCCACCACCCAGCACCACGCAATGCCCTCCGACGCCGCGATAACGCACCGTCTCGAGGGTACTGACCAGCGAATCCTCGAGCGTATTGGTACCAAGGCTGCCACTCGAGACGATGACCGCATCAATCGCGCTCGCCCGTTCGGCGCTGTGGGTTTTGCGTTCGACCAAAGCATTTAACTCTGTACTGGGGTTACCGACCACAATCGCGCCCAAAAAACCCAGCGGTTCTAGCCCCGCAATCACCCGCTCGAGTTTGCTGTGGCTTGGCACTTCAAGCGGCAAGAAACGCTGCTCGAGTTGATAAAGCTTGTGAATGGTCGCGGTGGCATCGCTGCCCAGAAACGCCAAGGGTTTAAGGGTTTGAAGTTTCATGCAGCCTCGAGAGACGGATTGGCTTGGGTCATGGGTCTAGCCTAACAACAAGAATCTCGAGTGTCCAATTTCGGATTTGACTTCAAGTCATGCGTTTGAGTTTTTTGACGTTTTAATAAAATTATCGTATCCAATAAAATGAGAGATTTTTCGATCTAAACAATTTGACAATCCATTTTTTTTTACGCTATACTCCATTGAAGTAAATAAAGAGTGTCAGACACTGCGCTATTGCTAAAAATATTGGTGGTGAAATCAACTTACGAAACCATCAGAATCCTTGATACGGTGAAAACCAGACCTTGAAATGGATTGAGGTCTGATTTTTGACTTTGGCTGTTTTATACACAAAATACCTATTTTACTGTTCTAAACGGATTTTTCCCCAACTTTCCCCAGTGCTGTGACATCTTATCAAGTGCTGTCCTCAACAAATCTCAAAGGGGCACTAGGAGTAACTATGCAACCACCTTAATACGTCTGACACGCTCCCTATTTCGTCCTCCAAATGCTCACTTCAAAAACAGCATCTCGGAACATACACAAAGGACATCCCCATGAAAATACGAACTGTAATGTCCACGCTTGCCTTGACATCTTTTTTGCTTGCCTGTGGTCAACCAAATCTCGAGCAAACCAAACCCATCAGCAAACCCATTGGTGCAATAGCTTTGCAAATGTATCTTGGGCAAGAACAAGGCGAAAATCTGCCTGTTCCAAACGAAAATCAGATCAGTCAACAATTGAACGCTCGATCAACTTTTCCTGCTTCAAATGCCGTTAGTTTTTCGCAAGCAAGCTACACCATGCGAACTTACGCAAACCCAGACCGCTGGTTTTTCACCGCAAATTACAAAGTTACCAACACCAGCAATGCCGCACTGCAAAACCTGAGCTTGATTGCCAAAACCCGCAGTGGCATTGAAATTGGTGGCACAGCAATCACCAGTATTATCGCGGCAAACAACCAAAGCATTACGGATATTTCTACTGCTCGTAACTTCGAGCCTTCAAATTACTTGACGTTTACTGACGGACTCGTTAATCCCAACGCGGCTGATTTCCAGGCTTTTACCGATACCGAAGCCACCCAAATCAAAACTGCTGCCATTGCAGGTGGCATACCACTGACCGCCAACGACACCATCCTGAATTACGGATTTGTCACCCGAAAATCTGCCACATCTCGGATCATCCCAGCCGTGACTTGCAAAACCAGTGCAACTGACCAATGCAATGTCGGCAATGTTTCGGTCACGTTTAAAGCCCCAGCTTTTCTGGTTGCGGGTGCAATCCCAAGTTTGCCCCTCAAATTAACCTTTAACTTCTTGCTGACCAGTGAAGCAACCAACCGTGTCACCCGAGCCGAAGAAACCACAGCCAGTGTCGTATCTCGAGCGCAAACCCTGGGTGCAACCGAAGTGGCGTTGGTTGGCAGCGACCTTGACACTGCTACACCGCTAACCACCGTGCGCGTGCCCAAAGTCACTTGGTACGTTGGCACGCCAAGCACAACCCAAGCCAGCATTGACCTCGAGACACCCATTGGAACAGCAGGCTCGAGCGTGAACTTTGATGCCAGTGGTTCTGGCGGAACAGGTTTAACCTACCAGTGGAATTTTGGCGATAACAGCGCTGGCAGTACCAACGCCATTGTCAGCCACGCCTACGCAAACCCAGGGCTTTACAACGTCAGCGTGACCATCACAGACAACACCGGACGCACCAGCCAAAAAACCATGCAGGTGGCGGTGCTGCCCGAGATTCAAAACATTTCCCCCAACCTGAGCTTAAAAGGCAGTGATGTCGCCAGTTTTGACGCAGGAAACCCACTGCCAGGGTTTGATTACCAATGGGATTTTGGTGATGCCAGCACAGGCAACGGCTCGAGAATCAATCACAATTACCCAACCCTTGGCACTTACGTGGTCAAACTGAAAATCATTGATAACCGACCACTGGTTCGCAGCAAGACCAACCGTATTAGCGGCGGTGGCAGTACCGCGTACCAAAACGAAACTTGGATTACACGCTGGGAACCAAAACCCAAAGCCAAATTCAGCCTCTCGAGCAGCCTGGGCGCAGGAGCAAGTTTTGGACTCGCGCCGTACCTGGTGAATTTTGATGCCAGCGCCTCGAGTGGCAGCACCGCCCTGACTTATGCTTGGTCTTTTGGCGACACCACCACTGGCACGGGTGCGACCACATCCCATACCTTCGCCCCAGGCGAAAACATTGTCAAACTGACCGTAACCGACGCCAAAGGACAAAAAGACACCTACCGCGCTTACGTGACCGCAAAACAAAGCGACATCCCAGGTCCTCAAGTTCAAAACGCATTCTTCCGCCCCGTGTTCACCTACCCAAGCACCACAAGGGCAAAAGAAATTGACCCACTGGATTTACTGCCTGGAACAAAATCAACACCACTGTCTTACGCCCAAGCCAAAAGCAGCACCCGAAGTGGAACGAATTACATCGATTACTTCCCATACGTGATGCACAAAAGCGCTAGCGTAACCAGAATTCCAACACGCTGGAACGCATGGTCAAATGGTAACAGCTACCGATCCGTATTTTGCAGCGAAGTAAAGGCGTATTACAACGCCGTACAAATACTACAGCCT
>JANMUC010000300.1:0-7997 GCA_031391225.1 Deinococcales bacterium | reverse complement strand
CAATTCGTCCGTTGCGTTCGCCTATGGCGCTGATCATTTCGTCGGTGATGTGACGATTGCTGGTGGGGTTGATGCTATACGAATTGCTGTGGCTGGCAATCACACGGTGAACGCCAACTTCCATCGAATCCCAGAATGCCTCGTGGCTTTGGTGCGAGGCGTCCAAAATCATGTGTTGGTCTTTCATGGCGGCAATCAAATCGCGCCCAATGTCGGTCAGTCCTGTTGGCGTTCCTGTGCCGCCCGCGTAACGTGTTGCTCCCCAGGATGTGCCAACAATTCGCACGCCTCGAGCGTACCAATTGCCAAGGTCATCGGGCGTCATGATAGGGTCTGCGCCCTCCATCAAGACCAACAAACCTGTCACACCGTCAGAATTCCAAAGCTCGAGGTGATGCTCGAGATCGGTTTTGGATTTGATGATTCGGATTCGTCCAGATTTTTCCCAGCCTTCGTAGACCGCCAGTTGCGCCAAACCTTGGGCGTTGGCTTCCTCGGGCGTGTCGTAGCCGCCAGGATGGCGCTCGCCGGGGTGTGTCCACGAGACGGCAGGCGCGGCAAATAAAGTTCCAAAAACGATGGCGGTCTTGCCGCGCTCGAGTTCGGAAAGCGTGCACATGCAAAGCCCGCGTTCGGTTTGGGCAGGCGTGAGAAGACCCGCCGCAATTTTTTGCCGCTCGAGTTCACGAATCTCTAAAGCGGTCAGGTGCTCGAGGTCGCGCCCATAACCCAAGACGCCGTAAGCCAAATCCAGATGCCCGTCAACAATCATAATCCGAGTTTAACGCATTTTTTGGTTTATTCGTCAGCATTCTCGAGTTCTTCGAGCATGCTGTCCGCCCGCTTGCGAACCCATGTTTTGTAACACTCCTCGCGGTAGGCGGCGGCTTTGGTGCGGTTGGTGACAAGAGCGATCAAACCGTAAATGCCCAGGGCGAAAGCAAGCAGTTGCAAGCTCGGCAGTCGAAAACCCAGAAAGTACAAGACAAAAGCGCCAATCAAGCTATGCCCAGAGTACGACATCAAGCTTGGGGCGGGAATGCCGAACATCGCCTCGAGTTCCTTTAATGGCATGAAACCAATGGCTTCTTTTGCCTCGTTAAAATCTTGCCAATTTCCTGGAAGCACGTCTGAGGTCATGGGCTTTCAGTTTACGCGAATCGAGCATTTTGGAAAGCGACTTTTGTCTAAAAGTGAGGTTATCGCCAATTGCTATTCGCTTGAACTCAGCACTCGAGGTGCGTTCATACACAGGCTTTAAGACAGATCAAAATCAAATTCTTCAAAAATATCAGGCGCTACCGCGTTGTTCAAATCGGGCGGAAGATAAGGCTCATTGGCAAAAAAACCCTTGGTCAGGCTGACCACTTGCGGCAAGAGCAACAACAAGCCCAAGACGTTCACCAGCACCATCAAGCCAATCAAAATGCTTGGCACAAACGTGAAGCTCGAGAAGTTAAAGAGCGGGGTTAAAAATACCAGCCCGCAAAAAACGAGTTTTAAAGCCCAGCGAAAACCATCGCCGATCAAATATGCCAGCGATTCTTCGGCGTAAAATTCCCAGGCGATCAAGGCGCAAAACGCCAGCAGCGCCATTGTCAAAGAAACACCAAGCACCATGACGGTCGAAAGTAAACCACTGCCCGAAAAAACGTTGACCAGCACTACAAACGAACTTTGGTTTCTCGAAGCAAGGGCATTTGGAACGCTCAAAATCACCAGCGCGAAAAAACCAGAGACACCCAAACCAATCAAACCCTCCAAAATGCCCCACAAACCTTGACGCGCCGCGTGTTCGGTTTGGGCTTGGGCGTGCGCGATGCTCGAGCTTCCCATGCCTGCGCCAGTGCTCAACACGGCTCGAGCCATACCTTCTGCCAAAATTTTTTGAATGCCCAAACCGACAGCGCCACCCGATAGGCTCGAGAATCCAAACGCGCTCGAGAAAATACTGACAAAAGCTTTTGGAATATTGTCAAAATGCTGAACCACCACGATCAGGCACAACAAAATCAGTAAACCCAACAAGATTGGAAATACGATCTGCGCCACCCGCGCCGCTCGAGCGACGCCACCAGACACCACGACCAACACGGCGACAGCCAAGACCAAACTGATGATTGACTTTGGAATGTGCTGCGTCTGATTCAACACAATTGCTGCATTCGAGACTGGCAGGATATTGCCATACGTCAAAGCCACCAGCAGCGACAAAAGGGCAAACACGCCGCCAATAACCCCCACCACTCGAGGGTTGGAATCCACCAATCCTCGAGCCAAGTAGAGCATTGGACCGCCAGAGACGCTCCCATCGTTGTAGACGCGTCGCCAGTGGACTGCCAGCGTGGTTTCAAAATGCTTGAAAATCAAAATTACAATTCCAAAAATGAAAGTCCAAAACACCGCACCAGCTCCGCCCAGTTGCACAGAGGCAATGACCCCGATCAAGCCGCTTGCGCCCACCGTACCGCACAAGGACAGCATTCCGGCTTGAAAACTCGAGATTTGAAGGCTTGAGCCTGCATTTGAGGCTCGAGTTTTGTTGAGGCTGAATTGAATGATTTTGCCGATTTGAGTGATCAAAAAGCCACGGGTTGAGATCACAAACACCAGACCGAGCACCAACATCAGCAAAAACAGTGGCGAACCAAAGCTAAAACTGGCAATCGTATTCCAAAACTGCATTTGATTAGCATACGGTAGATTGGGTTGCCGTGTTTTAAGATGGCTTGACATGCAAACCTTCATTGCCCTGCTGCGCGGAATCAACTTGGGAAACCATTACAAAATGAAAATGCCCGAGTTGAAAACCATGTTTGAAAATTTGGGATTTGTGTCGGTCAGAACGTATTTACAATCTGGCAATGTGGTTTTTACCAGTCCCGATACTGACATCTCGAGCTTGGAAACGAAGATCGAAGCCGCGATTCTCGAAAAATTTGGTTATGTGGTGCCGACCTTGATTCGAGCGCCCGCCGATTTGCAACGCATTGTAGACGCAAACCCGTTTCCAGATCGAACGATCAGTAATCCGATCCAACCGTATGTGATTTTTCTCAAAACGCTACCAATAATCCGCGAACTCGAGCTTCCTGACAGCGAACCAGCCGAGCATGTTTTTGGTGAACTTGAGCTTTTTGTGCACTACCCAAACGGTTCATACGTGTCCAAACTTTCAAGTAATTTTGTCGAACGCAAACTCAAAACCACAGCCTCGAGCCGAAATTGGCGCACGGTACTGGCATTGCTCGAGATGAGCCAGCAGAATTAACGATCTCGAGGTGCGGCTTTCCAACGTGCATTGGGGTCTTTTAACGCCGCCACCACAATAAAACTGACGATGATCAGCAAACACCAAGAACTCAGTTTGCTGGTGTCCACCATGTGCCACGCGCCTTTTTGTGACGGGTACTGCCAGGCGTTGAAGTACGTGGCAATGTTCTCGGCAATCCAGATCAGCCAGCCAAGCAAAGCGAACGCCAAGACGAGCGGCATTTGATACGGCACGCCGCGCAATTCTAAATTGATTTTGGTACGCCAAAAAACAAAGACCACCAAACCAATTAAGACCCAACGCGCGTCGGGCAGCACGTGATGCGAGAAGAAATTAATGTAAATGGCGAATGCCAGCACCCAAGGCACCACCCTGGAATGCCAACCCTCGAGCCTGAGGTGCATCAAACGCCAGCATTGGATCATAAAACTGGCGACGCTGGCGTACATAAAACCGCTGTAAAGCGGCACGTTCGAGATTTTCAGGTACGCCATTTCGGGGTATGCCCAAGAACCCATCTGGGTTTTAAAAATCTCGAGCAGCAAACCCAAAAGGTGAAACACGCCAATGACTTTCAGCTCATCCAGCGTCTCGAGCTTGGTGCGCCACATCAGGTATTGAATCAGTAAACAAGCGAACAAAATCACGTCGTAGCGGTAGATTTGAACGCCAAAAATGTTGGGCATGGGCATCAATTTGGTGAGCGCCAACAACCCAAAGATTAAAACTGGAAACACCACCGCAAGCAATCCCAGACGCAACAGCTCGAAAAGTTGCGCAGCAGCAAATTTGGAATCTTTTAAGAAATTTGACGGTGAACCAGGCATTTGCATCTAGCGCAGTGTACAAGTACAGGTGAGTGTTGCGTGTGTTGATAAACTTTGCAAAAGCCAAAGCCGCTTTTAAATTCAGCTTCGTGAGCTACGGTGATCAACGCGCAGTCATGAACGATGTTTGGCGCATCGTTCAAGGATGTTTGTGGCGCACGAAATGAGGAGATCAACATGAAAGCAGCTTACATTGAAAAATACGGTGGGTCCGATCAGTTCAAAATTGGCGAATTGCCAATGCCAGAAATTGGCGCAAAAGATGTCCTGATCGAAGTTCATGCGGCAAGCATCAACCCTGTCGATTGGAAAATTCGGCAGGGCTATTTGAAAACCATGATCACGTACCAAATGCCGCTCGTACTCGGTTGGGACGTGGCGGGAACGGTTAGCGCGGTTGGCGCGGAGGTACGCAATTTTAAAGTTGGTGATGAAGTCTTCAGTCGCCCGAACATCATGCGCCAAGGCACATATGCCGAATATGTTGCGGTGGAAGCCGATCTGGTCGTTGCCAAACCAACCAACTTGAGTTTTGAACAGGCGGCAGCCTTGCCCTTGGTTGCCCACACCGCCTGGGAAGTGATGTTTGAAATCATGGACTTAAAAGCCAACGACCGCATTTTCATCGGCGCTGGCTCGGGTGGCGTTGGCACGGTTGCCATTCAACTTGCCAAAGCCCACGAGGCGTACGTGGTCACCTCAACCAGCACCAAGAATCTCGAGTGGGTCAAAGCGCTCGGGGCTGATGAGGTGATTGATTACACCGTGCACAATCCGAATGACGTTGTGCGCGGCATGGATTTTATTTTGGATGCCGTCGGCGGCGAGCAGCAAGCCCAGATGTATCAAATGCTAAAACCTGGTGGCTTGTTGGTTTCGATCACCTCGCAGCCCAATGAGGAGCAAGTCAAAGCCGCAGGAATGCACAGCGCTTACGTGTTCATGCAACCAAACGGTGAACGACTGAAAAAAATTGCCCAAGCCGTCGAAGCCGGTCAACTGATACCAGTCATCGATTCGGTTTTTGTGCTCGAGCAAACCAAACAAGCCCACGATCACGCCGAGACTGGTCATGCCAAGGGCAAAGTTATCATCAAAGTCAAGTAAATTTCCCAAATTTAAGACGTCCCTCACAGCTAGAGGGACACTTTCAATGCCCTTATTGCGCTAATTCAATTGCTTTTGCGACACACCCAGCAATTCTGAAATCACTTCGAACCGCTCGAGCAAACTGTTCGCCTCGAGCACACGCTGAATTTTGTAACGTTCGTTTTCTGCCAGCCCAAGGTTGGCAGCGACAAACGAGGCTTGCAGCAGCGAATCATCAGGAATCTCGGGACGCACATCGCCCAATCTCGGTTTGACTTTTTCGATGAAGCGCTCGACCACGCCCTGAGCAACGGCTTTGACCCATTTTGGATCGCTCGGGTCGAGCGGCATCATCTCGACTTTAGCAACTGAATAGGGCTGTGAAACATGGTCAAACTCGAGAATCGAATATCGCTCGCCGCCCACCACCAAAATTTCGGCGGTGCCGTCGGGGTTGTAATTCACTTGGGTTAAATGCGCTAATGTGCCAACACGGGCAAGCCTGGCGTCAAGATCGTTCCCTTTAGAAACGTTTTCAGGCAACACGCACGGAATGCCGATCGCTTCACCCGTCTGACGAACTCGACCCAGCAACTCACGGTAACGCGGTTCAAAGACATAAATTGGCAATCCCATACCAGGAAGCAAAACCACTTCGCCTATCGGGAACAACGGTAATTCCATAGCGAAAGTCTAAGGCTTTTTTGTTGTTTCGTACATCGTCGTGGCTTACATTGTGCTCGAGTTAATGCTTTGCAGGACGGTATTCCTGGTTGCAATTGGATACATAGGTAAAGTTACAATCTCAAACTGGTTTTGAATCAGGGACTTCTATCCGAGCCAAAACACTTCAATTCTGGCACAATGAAACCGTGGGATCAGACGCTCTCTTTGGGGCGCTCGCGGCTGCGGTTTCGTGGCTGTTCGCGCTGTTAACCTGGAATCAATACCGCAACAGGGGCAAACAATACCAACTGCTCTGGACGGTCGGCATCGCCTTTTTTGCGCTCGGCGTGACCCTGGAAGTCGTCGCTCGAGCGCAAGGCACTTGGAACGACGCGGGATACCGAGCCTGGTATTTTACCGGCGCAATGATGGGCGTGGCATGGCTCGGGCAGGGGACGCTGCACCTGCTCGACAAACGCCCCTGGGTTCAACGTTCACTCGAGATGCTGATCATTGCCAGCCTGGTCGCGTTTGTGGTGGTCTTAAACGCGCCGTTACAGCTTTCAAACCTCGAGAGTGCATTTACTCCCAAAGGCACGGCGTTTGCCGACATCAAACTGGCAGGTTGGGCAAGCCCACGCGCCTGGACGATCCCGTTCAACATTTACGGCACGCTCTGGTTGGTTGGTGGCGCACTGTTCTCGAGCGTTCAACTGTGGCGCGTTAACCGAACCAGGGCTTGGGGAACGCTGCTGATTGCCTTAGCAGGATTGATGCTGGCGGGCACGAGCACGTTAAATCGTTTTGGCATTGCCGGACTCGAGAGCATCGGGCGTATGGTTGGCGTCAGCGTCTTGTTCATGGGTTTTGGGCTGACCAACATTGATCCTGAAAAACTGCCCAAAGTCAATTTGCCCAAAATCCAACCGCTCGTCTTGGTGGCGGTGCTCGGTTGGGGATTTGCCCTGTTCGCGTTCTTCAAACTCGAGCCTGGAGCTTGGACGGCAATGATTGATTATCCAGGCTTGTTTTTGATCGCCGTGATTATTCTCAGTTTGTTCGGACTGGTGATCAACAAAGCGCGAAATCCTCGAGCGATAAATAAAACGAACGATTTTCAATAAAGCTTAATCTAAATCATTCCTGAACACAAAAAGTGGCAATTGCGCCACCCTCATCCCCGACCCTTCTCCCGCAAGTGGGAGAAGGGAGTCTAAGTGTTATACAGGTGTGACTCGAGAGTTTCCTTTATTCTGTAGCAAATTTAAATTCAATCCGAGATGATGCTGGCGTACATTTTAGGGTCAAAATTTCCACCAGAGACAATGCAAACAGTCGTTCCCTCGAGTTTCACAGCACCACTTTGAATTGCTGCTAGTGTTAAAGCGCCTGTGGGTTCAACCGCCAATTTTGCCTCGAGCGCGTACCAGCGTGTGGCATCGCGCACGGCGTCTTCGGTGACGGTCACGATGTCATCCACCAAACTCGAGATAATCTGAAAATTCCGTTCGCCAATGCTTTGGGTGCGCACACCGTCACAGATCGTTCGGGTGGTTAGACTCGAATCCCATTCGATGATTTTGCCAGCTTGAAAACTTGCTCGAGCGTCGGCGGCAAGTTCGGGTTCGACGCCGATGACTCGAGCTTTGGGAAGGAGGGATTTGATGGCAACGGCAATGCCAGACAGCAAACCGCCACCGCCAACGCAAACCAAAACATTGTCCACGTCGGGTAAATCCTGAGCGATCTCGAGTCCAACCGTGCCTTGACCCGCAATGATGGCTTCAAAATCAAAGGGCGGTACATAACTCAAATTCCTGGAATCACGAATCTCGAGCGCCATTTTCATGCGCTCAACACTCGAGTTTGGACAACGGACAATTTCAGCGCCCCAGGCTTTGGTGCGCTCCACCTTGATTTCGGGCGCGTTTTCTGGAATCACAATCACGGCTGGCACACCAAACAAATGCGCGGCTGCCGCGATGCCCTGCGCGTGATTGCCGCTCGAGTCTGCGACCACCCCTCGAGCACGAACATGCTCTGGCAGGCTGGCAAGGGCATTGTACGCGCCACGAAATTTGAACAAACCGGTGCGCTGAAGATTCTCGGGTTTGGCATAAATTTCACCTGGCAGCGGTAAA
>JANMUC010000286.1:0-2362 GCA_031391225.1 Deinococcales bacterium | reverse complement strand
GTTTCGATCTGTTCAGCCGAGACTCGAGGTTCGGCATCGGCAAAAGTTTTGGAATCTGGGAAAAGTTTTAAGAGTTGAACCGCTTGAAATAACGCACCACTGGTTTGAATGTCTTTCACGATTTCGCTCCTGGACTCGAGATTCTTGGTTTTCAAATTGTTGGACATCCCAAGTTAACTCGAGTTTCAAGTGCTTTACAAGCAGACCTGCTGCCCGCTCGAGAATACGAAATGTCACGGCATGATTTTGAGGCTGAAGTTTGATCAACTAAAATCACAACATCATGCGAAAAGTGACCCAAAACGATCTGGAATTTTTTCTGGCATTAATGACCGAATTTTACGCCGAATCTGGTTACAAACTTGACCGTGAAAGCACCACTCAAGCCTTTCAAACCATTCTCGAGCAGCCCAAGCTCGGACAAATCTGGTTTATTCAAGACGATAACAAAGACGTGGGGCATGTTTTGGTGACGTTCAAATTTGCAATGGAATACGCTGGCATGATCGCCTGCATTGACGATCTTTTTGTGCTTCAAGCTTTTAGAAACCGTGGTTTAAGCACGGCGGCACTCGAGGCAATCCTACAAGACTGCCAAGAAAATCAATTGCACGGCATGACGGTTGAGGTTGCCAATGACAATGCTCCTGCCAAAAAAGTTTATCGACGTATTGGGTTTAAGACACTCGAGAACCGTGAATTGCTTGGGTTGGCACTGGCAGACCCAGCACACGTCGTTGAATCCTGAGCCAAAAAACAAATTTCTGAATCTCGAGTTTTAAGGTGCACCAACCGCATCACCAATATTTAACAATCCAGCACCGCATTTGATGAGGCTCGAGCACGTCAAAGGTTTGGCTTTACTGACAATCTGGGTTTTGATTTGCGCTGGTGTCCAGTCAGGATTTAAAGCTTTCAATAACACTGCCGTCGCACTGACCCAAGGCGCAGCAAAAGAAGTCCCTTCGAGATTGCCATAGCCAAAGACTTCAAACGTACTGCCAGGATTAACAGTGGCGGTGTATACGGTCTGACCTGGCGCGACCAAATCAACCCAAGCTCCAGGAATCGAAAATGCCGAACCTGTCCAAGCTGCCGAAACTCGAGTTGGCGCGGCACTGCCCACGGCAATTAAACCTGGAATGCTCGAGCTGTAGGCGGCTGGGTAATGGGCGGGGGCGCTGTCACCGTCATTGCCTGCGGCTGCCACAAGACTAATGCCTTGAATACTTGCAGTCTCGAGTACCCGCTGGAAGCTGCGAGATGGTGTGTCACCACCAAAGGACAAATTCATGACGCTTACTTTTTGATTGATCGCATAACACAATCCTGCAATCACGTCCGAACCCAAGCATTTGTTGTCTTTGGTGCAGACTTTGACTGGGACAATGCTTGCTCCTGCCGCACCCCCAACAATTGGCGATAGCACATTCGCGGGTTGTCCATTGGCGTTGTCATCTATTGCGGCAATAATTGCCGCTACTCCCGTTCCATGCCCGCCCGCACCAGCATTCTGACTGAATCCAAGATCACTGACATCCTCGCTTCCAACTCGAGGGTCAGCGCTGTTGTCTTCTGGTGTGAAATTCTTTCCAGCCTCGAGGTTTTTGGCTTTGAACGCAAACGTGTCCATAAATTCGTAATGCGTTGACACACCCGTGTCGAGCACTGCCACGCGGATGCTGGAGAGGTTGATGTTTTTGGATTTGATGAGGTTGTAAGCACGTTCGGCATTGATAACATCTATTTCGGGTTTTTGGTTGGTGGTTGGACCTGAATCGATATAGGCATCGCCTCTGCCACTGGTATGCGGGTCAGCATCATAAACTTCGGATTGTTCAGCCACTTTGTTGATGGCATCTTTGGTGCTGCGTCCTTGGGTTGCATCTTTTAGCACCCCATAACCTTTGCTGCACGCGCCAACACTGCCTGGCAACGGAGCAATAAACTTGAGGACTGTAAATCCATTTTGTGCTGCAATACTCTTCAGTTTTGCCTCGTCTATGGTTGGGTCGAGCGTTACAAAAACCTCGCCATCAATATAATCACTGGTCTGCGTTGAAGCACCCAGAACACTGGGACCTGGTTTGGAATCACTTTTTTGGTTTGGATTGATAACAGTCACAGCATAATCGTTCGGTGTCAGTGTCGGCATGGTTGCGATGATGGAATCACTTTTGATACTCGAGATTGTTGCGATTTGATCACCAATTTTAACGCTTGCTTTGGTATCAAATCCTGAACCCAAAATTGTGACTGGATCACCAGGGGCAGCCACTCGAGGTTTAACTGATGTGATTTGAGGCGATAATTGAACTGGCGGTTGAGTGATAAAGTTACATGCCGATAAAAACCCGATGAG
>JANMUC010000171.1:0-3868 GCA_031391225.1 Deinococcales bacterium | reverse complement strand
CACTTCAGCAAATTACCAAAATGTGAATACTAGGGTTAAAACAATTAATAATACGGCTCTGAGTTACGATAATTACGGAAATCAAATTGAAAGCATCAAAGCTGGGACATATGACAGTCCGCCACCAAATATAGGGCGTATCTGGGCAGACAATATAGGAGTAGTAACAGGTACACCAACTTGGGTTACATCCACTTATGACATTCATAATTCAGTTTCGAGTACAACCACCAAGATCAAACGCTATGAAGTCACCCAAACTTGGGGGGATTGGGAACAGCCAAGCATCCGAGATTATGTTTTGGATTCTCGAGGTAATCGTCTGAAAGTGACAGGGTCTGATACGAAATATTACACTAATAGTGGTAATTATTACGCCACAACAGCAATTAAAACTCAAGAAAAGCGTTATGACGCTGACATGCGCGTGGCAGAATACGACATGGCACTTCCAACGAGTGGCAGCGTCAACTACTGGTTTTGTGGCACACTCCCAGCCACGTACTCTCGAGATCACATTAAATTTCGGTATGACGCGTTCGGCAATCAAATTTTGGCGTTGCATTCAGCTAAAGTTGAATCGGATGAAGCTGTCTCGAGGGTTGGTGTGAAAACCAAAGCCTATTCGACGGTCAGCGCGGACAACAACGTGCAGTTGATTGCCAAACACGACACGAATGTGGGAGTCGAATTTAGTGCAGGTTTGTTGTGTTGGGGTTCAACGAATGTAAACACGTCTATCATTACCGCAAAAGACGAAACTTTTAGCATGTTCGACAGTATTAACAACACCACCGAAGATTGGGATGTTATCAAACCCTTCAGCGCCACGATCAAACCAACCATCAAACTCGAGGCTCCAACCACCACGTTCAGCTCGAGCATCGGTTTAAACGTCAGCACCCTCGCCGCCCCCAACAGTCCAGCCCCTCCCAGCGATCCTGGCAGCATCACCCCCCCAATTCAGACCCCTCCAACCACCCCCAGCACTCCACCCTCGAGCAGTCAACCCGCCGAAGTCTCGAGCGCTCCAAGTTTCGGTGTGACCGCCGTCAACCTTTCAACTCCCTCAAGCACTCCCGCCCAAACCCAACCCTCGAGCAGTGACCCCGCACCAACCTCGAGCACTCCAACCCAAGAATTCACGAGCAGCGTTTCGCTCGAGAATCCCAGCAATGCCTTACCAACCAGCATTAACACGGTTTCAGTCTCGAGTTTGGGTGTTCCCTCGAGTGTCGGAATCCCAGATTCAGGCGTTAGTGCTTTGACGCCGCCCTCGAGTGGGGCGTTACCCTCAGCTATTTCGAGTGTCAACGTCTCGAGTTTAGACGTACCAACGGGAAGTGGCTTGCCTGGAACAGTAGGCGCGAATCCTGTGAAACCTGGAGGCTCGAGTTCTGCGAGTGGGGATGTGAGTACGCTTGGGACCTCGAGCGTAGATTGTTCTAACGCGGACAACACCGTCACACAAATACTCAACTGTATTGGCAGCCCAGCACAATCCTTAGCTGAATCCGCAAGACTCAGCAAACTAGAGGCAGATCGTAAAATGGCTGAAATGGAAGCTCGAGCACGAGAACAAGCCAAAATACAATTGACTTCAGATATTCTGTCAACCTGTGGATGCTCGAGAGAAACCGCCGCAAAAATGGCAGAAAACCGTATGGCTGTAGTTAATGAATATTTGACCACGATTATTCTTTATTTGTGAAATAATTATTACAATTGGTGTTGAATTTGAAACTCACTATCGACTCGTTTAAACAATCTGACCATCTTCCAATCGAATCACTTCATCCACCCGCGAAACAAGGCTTTCGTCGTGCGTCACCACCACCACCGCCGTGTGCTCGAGTCGCGCTAACTCGACCAGCATGCCAAAGACCAAATCGGCATTAGCTCGGTCCAAACTGCCGGTGGGTTCATCTGCCAAAATCAAACGCGGTTTGGTTAAAAGCGCCCGCGCAATGGCTACCCGCTGCCGTTCGCCGCCAGACAAGGCTCGAGGAAAAAAATGGGCACGACCCTGCAAACCAACCCGTTCCAAAAGATTCTTGGCGCGGGCATCGTTCGGCTTGAACGCAATCAATCCAGGCAAACCAACATTCTCAAGGGTCGTTAAATCCTCGAGCAAATAATGATGCTGAAAAACAAATCCAACCTCGAGCGCCCGCCTCGAAGCCAAAACCTCCTGTGATGCACCACGTAGGCTAACGCCTCCCCAAATCAATTCGCCAGCGGTCGGCGTTTCCAAACCGCCAAGCAAATGCAGCAAAGTCGATTTGCCCGAACCACTCGGACCGACAATCGCCAAGACCCGCCCAGCAGCCAAAGAAAAGCTTAAACCTTTGAGTACCTCGAGCGTTCCGGCGTCGGTTTGAAACGAATGTCTTAGGTTTAAAACCTCGAGTGCCAAACCCGAGGCGACCTTGCTTTCGACTGGATTCACAAGCCAAAGGCTAACACGAGGCACATTGCAGACCAAATACATAGGCTCGCTTGACTTCAGTACACGCAAGACATTGCTATGAAATCCGTCGGAACGTGTAAACTATAGCCAAGCAATCAGCCGCTTCCTACCGTAACCACATCACACGTTTTGAGGTTTTAAACATGACCAACGCCGAGATTAAAACCGCATTGAACAACAGCCCGCTTTTTCACGGTGCACCCGAGGCGGCACTCAACATGGCGCTCGAAGCCGCCAGCGTGCGTAAGTTTGCCCAAGGAAATCCAATTTTTAGAGAAGACGATCCAGGCGAAGCGGTCTATGTTTTGGTCGAGGGTAGGGTGAAAGTTTCTCGAGAGAATCTTGAGGGTCGTGAACGGATTTTTACCATTTTGACGCCACCCGAAGTCGTTGGCGAGATGGCACTGGTTTCGCAATTGCCACGCAGCGCCACCGCGCACTGCATTGACAACGTGACAACGCTCGCCATTTACCGCGATGAACTGCGCGGCATTTTAGATCGCCATTCGCAGGTGCTCTGGAATTTGGCGCAGATTATGGCAAAACGCCTAGCAGACATGAACCGCGAGGTCGAAATGCTGTCCTTTGCCAGCACCCAAGCCTGCGTGGCGTACGCCCTGCAAGGCTTGTACTTGCGAGGTGCCTTTAAAACCGGCAAAGAGGGGAATCCAACCCTCGAGTTTACGCACCAAGACCTGGCAAACCGCACTGGCAATTCCAGGGAAACCATCACCAGGGTCTTAAAAGACCTCGAGAATGACGATATTATTTCGACCCGCCCTGGATTGATTTCACTGCTGAAGCCCAATGCCTTGGAAGGTGTCATTTACGGACTGCGCGACAAAGACGAATAACGCGCTGCAAAACCAGTTTCGCGCTTTTCTTCTTTGACCACGATGCTCGAGTTGATGTTGCGCACACCGTCCACCGTGGTCAAATGTTTGAGGTAAAACTGCTGGTATGCCTCGAGGTCTGCGACCATGATTTTGAGCAGAAAGTCGCGTTCGCCAAGCATCAAATAGCACTCGCGCACTTCACTGTGGACGTTCATCTTTTGGGCGAAGGTGTCGTAACTGCCTTTGGTTTGACGATCCAGTGTGACCGAAACAAAAACCGTCAGACCAAGCCCCAAACTCGATGGATTGAGCCGCACCGAATACCCCTCGATGACGCCCAAATCCTCGAGTCGCTTGACCCGTCGCAAACACGGCGCGGGGGTCAAACCGACCTCGTCGGCAAGTTCGGTATTGGGAATCCGAGCGTTGCGTGCTAAAACCTCGAGAATATTGCGATCGACAGAATCAAGTTCTAGTTGCGCCATAAAACAATAATAAATCAAAAAACCACGCAATGCTATTGCGTTGATTCATCAAACTCGAGCCTTAAACGCAATCTTTG
>JANMUC010000122.1:0-13239 GCA_031391225.1 Deinococcales bacterium | reverse complement strand
CCGACGCTGCACCTTTCGGTACTCGCTTCTTGACCACAAAACGCACCTTCTTGATTCCAAGACGCACCTAGCGGGCGGAATCGCTAACGGGCGTGGTCGCACAGCTCGCAAAATGCTTACGCATTTTTCCGACACTGCACTTAAATTGTCCGCACCGAAACGTTTTGGCTCACGGGCGGGTCGTCAAAAAGTTCAGTTTGACCCAGCGCGTACTGCATTGCTTCTTTGGGACTTAAACCGTTTGCCTCAAGAAGAAATTGCCCCAAGGTTTCAGTGCCGAACAAGCTTGCGCTCAAGGGTTCTTTGAATTGGTTGGGTTCCAGTTCTTCCAAGGGGAAATCGTGTCCAGGGAGTGAACGCCAAACGGTGGCGATGGCGTTCAAGCGCAAGGCTTTGGCGTGACGCTCGCGCTGTTGCTCAAAGGCGGCACTGAGGGCGTAAAAACAACTGTAGCAAGCCGCCTCTTGAACTTGCAGGCAGAGCCTCCCAGCCTCGAGCAGCGTTTCATGGACGCCAGTCATGTTGCCCCGCCGAAACATGATGTTGCCAAGGGTTAAAAGCGAGGCGCACAAGTTCCAGATGTTCAACGATTCGCGGTAAAACCCAATTGACTGCTGGAGCCGATCCTGTGCGGTCTCGAGGTCGCCAAGAGTCGCGTAGACGTAGGCAAGGTTGGCATTGGCGTTCGCCAAGCTGCGTTTGTTGCCTGTGACCTGGCAACGGGCGATCAAGTCCTCGAAAGTCTGGCGTGCCAGTTCGGTTTCGCCGTTGCTCCAGTGCAGGAACGCCAGTTCGTTGCGACAATCCGCCTCGAGGTTGATGTCCTGTGCGGTCTTGAGGAGTGCCAGCGCGGCTTTCAGACTTTCGATGGCGCGTGGCAATGTTCCAACATCGCCCAGCGCCATACCCAGTGCAAGTAGAGCTTGGGCTTGAGATTTCAAATCACCGACCTCATGGGCAATCTCGAGCGCGGTTTGTGCATCGTTTAACCTCTGGTCGCCACCCACCATTCGCATTCCAACGATGCTACGGGTGTTCAGGAGGTTGGCACGCGTGGCATCCCGCGTCTGCAAAGCCGGTAACTCGAGCAAGGTATTCAACCACTGCAAGCCGAGCGGTTTCCTGGCGGCGGCAAACCAGAAGTACCAGGGTTGGCAAATAATGTTGGCACACAATTGCGGGTTCGTCTGCAATGACCATTCGAGCGCGATAGCGACGTTCTCAAATTCACGCTCGAAAGCCATGATTTTTTCAGAAAGCAATCGTGTCGGATCAAAGATGGCGACCGCCATCGCCCAATCGCACGCCAACAGACTTAACTCGAGCAACGCAGACTCTTTTTGGGCTGACTCGAGGTGCTCTGCCGCGTACTGCCGTACCGTTTCGTGCATGACAAAACGGGTTTCAAATCTTCCAATCAGCGATTTGCTGACCAAACCCAGCAACAAACTTGGGGTTGCGTTTGCCACTCGAGCCGCCGATTCGAGGGTAAACCCGCCACGCAACAAACTGAGTTTCGAGAGTGCGAGTTTCTGTTCTTCGGTCAGCCTGACCCAACTCGAGTCAAACACCGCCCGTAAGCTGCGATGACGCTTGGCGAGTTCGGGTTGGTTGAGGCTTAAAAAATCCAGGCTTTTGCGAATCTCGCCAGCGACCTCAGAAACGCTCAACACCCTCAACCAATTGCTGGCAAGTTCGATGGCGAGCGGCGAACCTTGCAGCATCTGACAAATTTCGATCACAAAAGGTTTGTCCCCAGGACTGAGCACAAAACGCGGATTGACCCGTTTGGCACTGCGCAACAGCAATTGCACCGAATCGAAGACCTCGATTTTCTCAGAGGCGTCTTTGGGAACATCCAAACCAATCACATCAACCAGATACTCGCTCTGAAGATTCAGGGCTTCACGCGTGGTCACAATGATTCTCAGGTTTGGACAATGCCCCAACAGCTCGAGAACAATCCCGGCGCCGTCAAGAAGATGCTCGAAATTATCCAAAACCAGCAACAAGTGTTTTTCGGATAAATAATTTTTGAGTTGAAGTTCTTGCGTCTCGAAGCTCGAAACTGAAAGCTTCAAGGCGCTGACGATGGCTGGAACGAGATCACTGAACTCCCTAACGCTGGCGAGCGGGACAAACGTTGCCCCGTCCGAAAAGTGTTTGGCTCGCTCGAGTGCCACCTGAATGGACAGGCGGGTTTTGCCCATGCCACCCGCACCAATCAAGGTCAACAAGCGAATTTCGGGTTGCTCGAAATACGCCGCGATCTCACTCAAATCCAGGTCGCGCCCAACGAACGAAGTGGTTTGGGATGGGGAATTTCGTAACATTTCAACGGGTTCTTGATCTTGACTGACCGCTCGAGTCTCGAGCCGCAAATCCGCTGCCAATTGCGAGGTTGTCTCGAGCGGCATCAAACCAAGCTCGAGGGACAACATGGATTTGAATGATTCAAAAACTTTCAGGGCGTCTGCGCGATGCCCCGCCTGACCTGCCACGCGCAAGTAGGCTTGGACGATGTCTTCAGCCAGCAAATCAATTTTTAAAACCTTAGTCAGCAATGCCGCCGCGTCATCAAAACGGTTTTGCGCCTCGAGTTGCTTGGCGTAATTTAACGCCGCCTCGCGGTAAGCGGTTTGCAAGGTTTCCGATTCTTGCTGCAACCAATCTTCAAACTCGATCACATCGCTGGTTAAACCACTCAAAAGATTTCCCTGATAGACCGCTATGGCTTGTTCCCAATCGCCAGCCCCCAAGTGGTGTTGAAACAATGCCACGTCGGTTTGCACCAACCAACGCACATCGTCTTGCCCCTCGAGTTGCGCAAAATCGAGGCTGCGCGTTCGACTTAACAAGTGCCGTAAATTCTTGCGAGCCGAAACCGAATCGGTATCCGCCCAGAACAAATTTGCAAGCTGATCTCGAGATACCCAATCGTGTTTGAACGCCAAAAACGCCAACAGTAAATAGCGCTTGTCCGAGACAAACGGAACGCTGTGAGACTCGAGGTTCACTTTGGCAATCCCGAGCAGTTGAACGGACACGGTCATTGTTAAAACTCATTCTAACCCAAACCAGTTCAGCTTGGTGATGCTCGAGAAACCAATCCTGAACAACACTTTTGCTGGCGTCGCATGGGTTTTAAAACCATGCGACGCCCACGCGACGCGCTAAGTTGCAAACTCTGTTCAAGAAAGAACAAGCAGCAAAAGGAGCTGCAAATGAAAAACTACGAAGTCGAATTCCGAATTGAAGGTATCCGTCGTGAAGCCCAAAACTACGCCCTGCTTAAAGAAATACGCACCGACGAAAGTGCCGCATTGCGTCGCGCCCTGCTCGAGATTATCAGCATTGCCAAACACTGGATTTTTGGACTCCCTCAAGTGCAAAAATCTCCAACCCACGTAATCCAATAACTCGAGCCACAAGAATAAGCCCCAAGCCTCTAGCGCAAGAAAAGGAGAAATGACTATGGCGTACCTGTCCGTAAAACACACCGTCAACAGCTTCAACCACTGGAAAACCGTTTACGACTCATTGGAAGCGGCTCGAGGGCAGCACGGTTTTATCGGAAGCCAGATTTTACGCGGCGCGGACAACCCAAATCATGTTGTGGTGCTCGAGGAATACCAGACGCTCGAGGGGGCAAAAATTTGGGCGCATTCGGCAGATTTTCACGTGGCAATGGGTCATGCGGGGGTGAACAGCGTGCCTGATATTTCGTTTCTCGAGAGTCTTTAAATTCAACCTCGATAAATTCAACCTCGAGCACAAAAAAGGAGTCCATCATGAATATCCGTAAAGCCTTGCCTGAGATCGTTGTTGTCCTTACCGTCGTTGGATTAACCCTCAGCCTGACCCTGGCACAAAACTCGAGCGGCAATGAAGTGACGTTGTTCGGTGGCACGATGAGCAGTTACGCAAAACTGAACGGCAGTGGCAAAGTGACTGAAGCGGGCATGATCTTTCCGCTCATCATCAACGACAACGCCCCAAAAACCATGGATATGACCGCCAGTCACGGTTATAAGGTTGATGCGGTGCTCGAGTTTCCTGAAGTCGTGCGCCAACAAACTTACCTCAATCACCTGGGTTTGTTCTGGAATCCAATGGGTCACGAACCCGAAGTGCGTTACGCCAACCCGCACTGGGATTTTCACTTTTTCAGTGTGACCCCACAAGACGCCGCCGCGATTGACTGTAAAAATTTGCAAACTGAAACACCCAGCCAACTCGCTCCAGGTTGGACACCAACCACCAACCCCAGCGGACCAGTCGAACAATTTTGCATCCCAGTGATGGGCTTTCACTCCCTGCCAGCCAGTGAATTCACTGCCCCTGGCGTGTTCCAAAAAGGTTTGTTTGACAAGGTGATGATTAGCGGCTTTTACGAAAGCAAACCAATTTTTATCGAACCCATGCTGACCAAAGCCTTCCTCGAGACGCACCAGAATTTTTCACTACCAGTCCCGCAACCCGCCCTTGGTGTTAAAACCTTGTACCCAACAAAATTTACGGCAACCTACAACAAAGCTGCCAATGCGTACAAGTTTGTGTTTTCGGGATTTAAGCAAAGCAATTAACACCAATACTCTGGAAATTTTTCCTCACAGCCTAAAGAATTCGCTGTCATTGAGGGCGCAGCAAGCAGCGCCCCTACGAACACAAAATACGTGATGGACACGAATTAGCAAAAACATTCCGAACCATTGAACACTCGAGATTCACATTAGAAAAATCCATACGACTTGAGACTTTGCGAACCGACCCCCGATTGGGACATTCGGATTTTAACAAAATACTTCTACTCGAGTTTCGCCAGTTTGTTAACTGAAAACAAGTTTTGGAACGGAGAAACCCATGACCTGAATAACTTTGCTTTTTGCTCAGTCCGCCCTCAACCCAAGACCTCACTCGCAAATTATTTAAAAGGAGATGTCATGAAAAACGTTTACAAATTGGCTTTTATTGGAATCAGCACCCTCGCCCTCGGATTTGGCTTGTCACAGGTCGGCGCACAATCACGTTACGACTTTGCAGGCACGTACAACGTCACTGGCGTTAACCCAGACGGCAGCAAATTCACTGACGTTGTGACGGTTTCAGATTACGGCGACGGTTACCGCGTTGATTACGGCGAGGGTGAAACTGGTATCGCCAATGATCTTGGCACAAGCATTGCGATTGCTTCACAAAACAAGGGTATCCCAACCGTAACGCTTCTGAAAATCGTCAATGGTTCGCAACTCGAGGGTTACTGGCAGAGCTACAACTCGAGCAAAGAAGGTACGGAAACCTGGACGGAAAAATAAAGCAATCACCCGTTTGCGTTTTGGTTGAGCACCCCAATCCGATCATCCAAGGCGCAAACAAAAACTCGAGCTTCAAGCTGTTTTTTGAGGCTCGAGTTTTAAAGAATCAACAGACCAAACCCGAGACCAGCAAATGAACAAAGGAGATCAATATGCTTAAGTACCTGATCCATATCAATTACATCGGTGAAGGAATCAAAGGACTGCTGAGCGAGGGTGGCTCGAGCCGTAAAGCTGCCGCCGAGGCTGTTGTCAAATCTGTCGGTGGAAGTCTTGAATCCATGTACTACGCCCTTGGTGAAACCGATTGCTATGCCATCGCCGATGTTCCCAGTCGCAATGCCGTCGTTGCCCTTTCATTGACCTTGAATGCCAGTGGGCGGGTCAAGGTCACAACCACGCCTTTATTGACGGTTGAAGAAATGGATGAAGCGGTCAAACTCAGCCCGAGTTACCGCGCACCAGGGCAATAGACTTTCAAGCAGACTTTGGTTCGACTGATCTTTGAGCCTTCAACTTCAGAATTTGCGGTTCGAGATTTGTCCTGAACTCGAGATTGAAGTGTCGTGCATCATGCCCAGCCTAAGGAGAATGCCGTGATCAAATTTACTCCACCCCCAGCCACACACGTTTGCGCCAACGCCGAATGCGCCACCCGCGAATGGAACGTCACCGCCGATCCTGACCAACGCGACCTGTGGTACTTGCACGGACGCAAAGGCGTGTTCACGATGGCTTCGAGCAAACCAGCCTGCCCAGTTTGCGGTGAGCACCTACTCGAGATCGCAACAATGGAATCAAGTTTCGAGACCATCCAAACCTAAGCCCACTTTCTGATCCACAAGGAGAATCAAAAATGAATAAGTATTTGGTTAAACTCAATTACACCGGCGAAGGAATCAAAGGGGTCATTGCAGAGGGTGGCTCGAGCCGTAAAGCTGCGGCTGAAGCACTTGTGAAATCCGTCGGAGGAACGCTTGAATCCGTGTATTTTGCATTTGGAGAAACAGACGTTTACGCCATTGCCGATCTTCCCAGCCAAAACGCCGCCATTGCCGTGTCTGGCACTTTGAACGCCTCTGGACGAGTCACCTGCTCAGTCACGCCCTTAATCACGGTTGAAGAAATGGACGAAGCCGTCAAACTCAGCCCAGTTTACCGCGCACCAGGGCAGTAAGCCCTCCGCACCTGCCAGTTACGCAATAACCGCGCCTCGAGCAACACAAAAAGGAGATCATCATGCACATTCGATTCACCACTACCCAAGTCAAACCCGAAACCGTAATTGAGGCAATCCAAATTTATAGCGAACAGGTGAAACCCGTACTGAAGGGAATCAAAGGATACAAAAGCGGCTACCTGAGCGGAGACCGCAAATCTGGCAAGAGCATCGTGGTTGCTGTTTGGGAAACCGAAGCTGACGCGAATGCTTATTACAGCAGTGGCAAATACGCCGAGGGAATTGCCCTGTTCGCCCAACACCTGATCGCGCCGCCCACCCAAGAGCAGTTTGAAGTGTTTGTCGAAGTCTAAAATCCAATTCATCGCCGCTAAACTCGAGGCGATCATTATTGACTTTGATGCTTGAGCCTCGAGTTTGCACAAAGAAGAAAGTGACTTGTAGGGTTTTGCCCACCTTACCGCACCCGGGCAGTAAAAAGCCATCTTTCTCGAGCCACCAGCACCCATAGGAGAAATAAAATGAACAGCAATCTTGATGTTTTACGTGGCGCATACAACGCTTTTGCCGTTGGCGATATTCCCTCAGTGCTTGCCATGATGTCCCCCACGATTGAGTGGACTGACGCTGAAGGTGGTCCTTACGGTGGCATTTATGTTGGACCACAAGCAGTTCTCGAGGGTGTTTTCATGAAGCTCGGCAGTGAATGGGATGGTTACACGGCAGTTCCACACGAATTCGTAGCCGATGGTTTGACCGTCATCGCATTGGGTCAGTACAGTGGCACGTACAAAGCAACAGGCAAGAGCTTCAAAGCCCCGTTCGCGCACGTCTGGAAGTTCTCGGATGGACTAGCGACATCGTTTCAACAGTACACCGATACCGTCGTACATCAGCGCCCGCTACAAGTTGGGTAGGGTGGGCATTGCCCACGTCAGACACGAAAACTCGAGATCATATCATTTTTTATAGAATCACCAATTGTATGTTGTGAAAAGGAGCAAGACACCATGAAAGACTACATTGGATTACTCACAAGTTCTCTTTTGCATGATGAAATACCCAGCGAAAAAACACGTCCCTTCATTGAGCGTGTGCCACCTACATTCGCTGCTGCCGAGAGTTCTGAAGGTTTTATTTGTCGTGCCAAAGGCAATTACATTCTTAATGAATCTGGGCAACTTACAGGCATTGAATATGACAAAATTCCAACTTTTTACGAAGACCCCGCTTTAATCGTGCAAACACTTTCTGTTTGGCAAGATATTGAGTCCGCGTGGGCTTATGTTTACTCTGGAACGCATATGGATGCCTTAAAAAGGCGTTCTGAATGGATGCAAAAACCAACTTTCCCTCAATACGTACTGTGGTGGCGAAATACTGACGCGATACCACTGTTTGCTGAAGGCGTGCATTGGCTTGAACATCTTCACACGCATGGTGTCACGAAAGATGCGTTTACTTTTCGCCAAGCATTTACCAATGACGGACAACCATTCCTGAAAAACCTGACCCATCATTCAAGCGCAAAACCTGAAAACACTGCTCAAATCAAACATTGAGCGACAGGGTTTTGATTTTGATTTGTTGGCGTTTGAGGTCGTGCGGATTGGCGACGAGATTGCCGCCCAATAAAACCTCGAGCCTCGGGTTATTGCGAGTGAAACAAAATTTTGAAGGAGATTATTTCATGCTCGGACTCATGCAGAACCATCCCTTGCTTATTTCATCTTTGCTCGAACATGCTGCCACGGCACACTCGAGCGCCCAGATTGTGTCTTTCGCGCCTGGAACGCCAGTGCATCGTTGTGGTTATGCCGATATTACCCGTCGCGCCAGGCAATTGGCACAGGCGTTAACCGTGCTTGGGGTGCGTCAAGGCGACCGGGTTGGCACGATGGCTTGGAATGGTTATCGGCACATGGAATTGTTCTTTGGAGTCTCGGGCATGGGTGCGGTGCTGCATACGATTAATCCTCGACTTTTTGCTGAACAGATCAGTTACATCCTCAACCATGCCGAAGATCAGTTTCTGTTTTTCGATGTTGGTTTTGCCGCGTTGATCGAAAGTTTAGCGCCGCAACTGGTGACGGTTAAAAATTTTATTGCCATGACAGACCGCGCCAACATGCCAAGCCACAACATTCCGAATTTGTTGTGTTTTGAGGAGTTACTCGAGCAGCAAGACGCGCAGTTTGAATTTCCGAAATTGGATGAAAATACAGCTTCGTCATTGTGTTACACCTCTGGCACGACGGGCAACCCGAAAGGCGTGTTGTATTCGCACAGGTCAACGCTGCTTCATGCTTCCTTGGCTTGTATGACCGACGGCATAGGCTTGTCCGCCAGGGATACGCTGTTCATGGCTGCGCCAATGTTTCATGTCAACGCCTGGGGAATGCCTTACGCTTGTGCGCTTTCAGGTGCGAGTATGGTCTTGCCAGGGTCTGCGGTTGACGGAGGAAGCATTTACCAAGCGATGCTCGAGGAACGGGCGACAGTTGCGATGGGTGTTCCGACGGTTTGGATGAATTTTCAGCAACATGTGGCAGCACAAGGTTTGCAGCCTAAACAAGATTTGTGCCTGAACCGTGTTTTGATCGGTGGTGCGGCAGTTCCTCGAGCCGTGGTGGAAACGTTCGCCCTCGAGTTTGGAACTCGGGTGATTCACGCTTGGGGCATGACTGAAACCTCCCCACTGGCAACCATTTGCACCCCGTTGAAAAAGCATCAGGACGCAAGTTTTGATCAACAAATTGGCTTACAAGGCAAGCAAGGTCGCGTGCCTTACGGTGTGCAAATCAAACTGGTTGATGATGACGGCAACACCTTAGCGCACGATGGTCAAGCCTTTGGTCACCTGCTGGTACGCGGTCATTGGATTGCCGCCGCGTACTTTCGAGGCGAAGGTGGTTCTATCACTGACGACAATGCTTGGTTTGACACGGGCGACATTGCCACCATTGATACTGACGGTTACGTGCAAATCACCGACCGTGCCAAAGATTTAATCAAATCAGGCGGTGAATGGATTTCATCCATTGACCTCGAGAATGCGGCGGTAGGACACCCCTCGGTTGCAGAGGCGGCAGTCATCGCCATCGCGCACGATAAATGGCTGGAACGCCCGTTGTTGCTGGTGTTAGCAGTACCAGGCAAAGAAGTCAGCAAGCTCGAGATGCTCGAGTTTTTGGCGGACAAAGTGGCAAAATGGTGGTTGCCTGACGATGTGATCTTTGTTGATGCGTTGCCGCACACGGCGACTGGCAAGTTGCAGAAAATGAAATTAAGAGAGCAGTTTAGTGATTTTAAATTTACCCAAGGGTGAAAAAATGGAAGTGCATAATAACCTCGAAGAATTTGATGATGCTTTTCTGCTCAGTTTGGATGTACTCACCAACACCTATCGTTAGTCGCAAATCTCGAGAAACCTGTTTGAAAGGAAGACCATGCTCGATCAACTTGATGCCGTTGCTGCCGCTCCCGAACACCATAAAGTCTTGCTCGAGACAGATAAAATTCGGGTGCTCGAGACGCTGCTTAAACCTGGCGAGGAAACGGCGGTTCATACCCATGTTTGGTCTGGGTTTTTGTACATCATTTCTTGGAGCGATTTTGTGCGTTACGACGAGCACCGCAATGTCATGATGGATTCTTCGCGTATGAAATCTGCGCCCATTCCAGGCACAGCCATACCAGCCGCTCCAATTCCGCCGCATTCACTGCAAAATGTCGGCAAGCAAAACATCCATGTGATCCTAACCGAATTCAAAGAATAAGCTCGAGCCACGGAAGTCAAAATGCAACCAATTTTTTTAATCATGGGAACGCCAGCTTCGGGCAAAAGCACCGTGGCGAAAGCCTTGATGCAGCGTTTTGAACGCGGCTTGCACATTCCCGTGGATGATCTTCGCCACTTGGTGGTTGCTGGCTTATCTGACATGGCTTTTGACATCCCGCCAGAAACGTTTCGGCAGTTGCGGCTTGCCAGGGAATCCGCGTCGGTCATGGCGCGAATGTATTCTGACGACGGTTTTGCGGTAGCCATTGATGATTTTTGGTACGGAGATACACCCGATGAAGATTACAACCGCAAAATTTCGCGGCGCATCACTCGGGTTTTATTGCTGCCCAAGCTCGAGGTGACACTTGAACGCCTTCATGCCAGAAATCCTGACGAGGGCAGTTTTAAACAGGTTCTCGAGCGAGCCATTCGCAGCCTTCAAGCTGGTATTCAAGGGCATCCAAAAACGGGTTGGCTGGTGATTGACTCGAGCGATTTAAGTGTCGAACAAACCGTGGATGTGATTCTCGAGCGTTTGGCAATAATCAATTGACCGCCAGTTTTTCTTTGACCAGCGGTGAAACTCGAGTGCCGAGCAGTTCGATGGCTGCCAGCATTTGATCGTGTGCTAGCATGACGTTGGTCATTTGAAACGACAACCTCGAGATGCCACCCAGAACTCGGTTGACGTACAAGACCTTTTCGGCAACACTTTGCACATCACCGATCAAGTACGGACCCAAGGGGCTGCACGCCGCCTCAAATTGTGCTCGAGATGGTGGCGACCAACCGCGTTCTTTGCCGATGGTGGCTGCCATGCGCTCAAACCCAGGGTAGGTCAGGTCTATGGCTTGGCTGGTGGTTTGCGCCACAAAACCGAAGGCGTGAATGCCGACTTTGAGTTGTTCTGGCGAATGCCCCGCCATTTGCCCCGCCTGACGGTACAAATCAACCAACGGGCGGAAGCGACGGTAATCGCCACCAATAATGGCGACCATCAACGGCAAGCCGAGGCTGCCAGCCCGAATGAACGATTCAGGCGTGCCGCCAACGCCCAACCAAATCGGCAGCGTTCCGACGGGGCGCGGATAGATGCCCTGACCTGTTAACGCCGCCCTGTAACGCCCAGACCACTGCACATGCGTGTGCTTGGATATCTCGAGCAGCAAATCAAGTTTTTCGGCAAACAACGCGTCGTAATCTTGAAGCGCAAAGCCAAACAATGGAAAAGATTCGATAAACGAACCTCGCCCAACCACCATTTCGGCGCGTCCTCTCGAGATCAAATCGAGTGTCGCAAATTCTTGAAAAACCCGCACAGGGTCAGCCGCGCTCAAGACCGTGACCGCACTGGTCAGTTTAATTCTCGAGGTGCGAGATGCCGCCGCCGCCAGAATCATGGTCGGTGCAGAGTCAAGGTATTCTGGACGGTGATGTTCGCCAACCCCGAAAGTATCAATGCCAAAACGATCTGCCGTTTCAATCTCCTCAATGAGATTGCCCATGCGTTCGGTGGTGCTCAGGGTTTTACCAGTGTCGGGGGCAGAGACTACGGCGGCAAAACTATCAATTCCAATCTGCATCTCGAATCTCCTTCAAATTGAGTTTGCAGTATAGCCCGCCTAAACTCGAGCTACGCAGTCTTAAGCTACACTGGGTATGCTTTGAAAAAATGTTCAGTTTGAAACTCGAGATTTTTGCAGGATGTTCTCGGAGGACGTATGCAAGCACACGACAACCTCGAGGAATTTCAGCAACCCGAAAATTACGATTTGGAAGAAGCCCGGTACGTTGCGCGTCCACTGGCGTTTTACCTTTCTCTTGCCGAAGAATTTAGCAGTCCAATTCTGGATATTGCTTGCGGCACTGGACTGTACGCCCTGCCAATGGCAGAGCGAGGCTTTGAAGTCACAGGCATTGACCTCGCAAAACCGATGCTTGAGTACGCCCGTCAAAAAGCTGAATTACAAAATCTAAATGTTGAGTTTTTCTATGCCGATGCTAGAGATTTTTCGCTGGGAAAACAATTTCGCTTTGCGTTCATGACGGGCAATGCTTTTCAAATGTTTTTAACTCGCGCCGATCAGGACAATTTGCTCAACTCAATCAAACTCCATCTTGCACCAAACGGCGTGTTCGCCTTTGAAACCCGCAATCCGAACGGGCATAATCTCGAGACGAACTTATTCGAGGAAGATTGGTTTCAATACCAAAATACTGACGGGCAAAATATCCAAGTCTCTGGAACTCAAGAGTACGACCCACAGGCTCAAATCTTGCACTGGACGACATTCCGCCGTTTTGTGGGCGCTCGAGTATTGATCAACACGACCAGAATTGATTGCAAGTTCACATCACTCGAGGATTTGAACAGACTCTTAAGTGAAAATGATTTCAGGGTTTTAAGGCAATACGGCAATTGGAACAAAGAAACCTTGACTGACGCTAGCTCGAGCATCATTACCGTTTGTACTTTGAAGGATGCTGGATGACTTTTGTATGGAACTTACCCTCAAAGACATCAAAACCGCTGTAGAGGCGCATCTCGAGGTGGGTTGGAGAGCAGTCTTCGTTTATGACGGCATGGATGCCTGGATCGATTACGGGCGGGTTGACCTTGAGAAAGAGGGGTTGAAACTCTGTTTTGAATGGACGAACTGGGACGAAGGCGAGATTTCTGGTCATGATGCGCTGATCGAAGACATCAAGCAAACGTTTCACCTCGAGTCACCGCAAGTACGTTGCTCGAGAATCTGATCGGGGAAATCAAGTTTTCCTGGCGTGGGTTTGTGCGGGTTTGAAAGCCAAACGCAAGTTGACCAGTTTTCCCAACAAATCAAACCAGAAGGGCGCACCCAGACTGGTGGCAACGATGGTCAGTACGTATCCAAGCAAGGTGCTGACAATACTTGGGAAGTCAGCCCTCAGGAATTGGAAGGGTTTGCCCAAATCAATCTCAG
>JANMUC010000284.1:0-2590 GCA_031391225.1 Deinococcales bacterium | reverse complement strand
ACTCGCGCAAATGATCGCGGTTTTGTTCACCTTCGAGCGCCACATACGCCAGCAACACTAGCGGCTTGGCTTGAGAGAACCCAAAAGGCTCGAGCTGTAAATTTCCGAGCGCCCGTAAGTGCGGTAAAGTATTAGTTTCTCGAGGCAACGTTTTAATGCGACTAGTTTACCTTGAGATGCCATGTTTGTTATCAAATGCGCGAAGAATAAAGAAACTCGAGCTTTGAAATTGCAAGGGTGTTGTTGAGATATTGCCGTATTTTGAAATTTCACAAGTCCATAAGTCCTATGCTGCAATTCTGTTAACAAAAGAAATATCGAGACTCAATACGCTCCCATCCCTAAAATTTCTGCACATCAAGTCCATCAACCAGAAAGCTCGAGGTAAACTCAAATCCAACCCAGTCCATCGCTTTATCTCGAGCGGTGTTTTTTTGTTGCCTCAAACATTTTTGCTCAGAACTCACAACTTCAACCATGCCAAACTGTGCTATGGACTTATCGAACGGAACGACCATGAATTTAAACATGACGGTCAAGCAGCTCGGGCGCAAGAAGGCGTTAACCACCCGAAATTATAGCCTTGGCAATTTCTCGAGCCAACCTACATTGACTGAACTTTTAACCCGTATTGTGACCCTCGAAGTGAATGCGTTTCGGGAACGCCAAGCGGACAATCGATTCTTAGGGGTCTTAATTGTACGAGGCGGCAAAGTACACATCTTCGGGTACAGGTGATATCAGAGCAAAACAATTTGCCGATGCGATGTTGGGTAAACTTGTCGAAGCCGAAGTGGTCACGCGGATTACCAGCAAACGCTATCAAGATAGCGTTCGGGTGCTTGGCTTGCTACCTCTTCCCAAAGCCAAAGAGGTTGCAGTGCTGGCACGGTAAGAGGTCGTACAAACCTTTTTAAATCAAAGCAAACAATTTGGTTCGCAACGCAAAGAACCCGAGCGTTTGGCACCCCGCATCGCGCTCGAGAATCTGGCTAGAACCGCAGGGTTTCCAGACCCAATGCGCCTCCAGTAAATAATGGAATTAAATGCCGTGGCTGACCTGGCAAAAGGTGTGGTCAAACTCAAAAAAGACGATATCGAACTGGTGTTGTCTGCGTCACCAAAGACGGTGAATCGATGCTCGAGGTTTTAAAAACCAGCAAAACCTTAAAATACATTCCCGCAAACCTCAAAAAAGACAAAGCCGTGATCGAAATTCGCGCTCGAAGAAAGGAACTCGAGATTTCCGCAGTCGAATGTGGGTTTCCTTAGAGTGTGCGATAGTTCATAGCGATGCGTTTACGGCAAAAGAATTGCGCGATTTGACCAAACACGCAATTGCCCGTCTGATGCTCGAGGCAGAATTTTCTTGCCGTTTGCGGATTCAGATCCACGCACAGCAGAAATGATTGCGAAAGTCCTAATGTTAACGAAGGATTCATGTTAACGAAGGATTCAGAAATTCAAGACCCGATTTTGTTACGGCAACTGGTGGGTTAACTCTCGAGATTTTTATTCGAGGTCGTGTTTTGAGCATCAATTCGTTTTAAGATAGGCTTCGTGCGAGACCTTCTAACCCGATTTCAAGCTGGCGACGAACGCGCCCTGGCTCGAGCCATCACCTTGATCGAATCGGGTAATCCTCGAGCTGACGAATTGCTGGGGGTATTGCGTGGTTTGAACCGTTCTGCCGTGGTGATTGGTATGACGGGCGCTCCTGGGGCGGGAAAAAGCACCTTGACCGATCAGTTGATAGGGGTTTGTCGCGCCAGAAATGAACGGGTTGCAGTTTTGGCAATTGACCCGTCCAGTCCGTTTTCTGGCGGCGCAATTCTGGGTGATCGGATTCGCATGGGGCGGCATTACCAAGACCATGGTGTTTTCGTGCGCTCTATGGCGACACGTGGCGCGTTGGGCGGGCTGGCAAAGGCAACGGTGGCTGTGCTGTCGGTGCTCGAGGCATTTGGGTTTGATCGGGTGTTTCTCGAGACGGTAGGTGTAGGACAATCTGAGATTGATATTGCCAGGGTTGCCGATCATACCGTGCTTGTTTTAACACCCGCCGGTGGCGATTCGGTGCAGGCGTTCAAGGCGGGCATCATGGAAATTGCGGATGTTTTCGCGGTCAACAAAGCCGACATTCCAGGGGCGGACAGGTTGGTGCGCGAAATTCAGGCGGCGCTCGAGTTCAACCCGCACGATGAATTCTCGTGGTGGGCGAAAATTGTGCAAACTATTGCCAGCACAGGACAAGGGATTTCAGAATTACTCGAGGCAATTGACGCGCACCGTGCACACTTGGGCGAGACTGGCTTGCAAACCCGCAGGCTCGAGCGTGCCAGGTTCGAGATCATCAATGCGATTAACGACGAAGTGCGCGGCATCATGAAACAATCGGAACTCGAGCTTTTGATACGAGTCTCGAGTGGGGAAAGCACCGCGAATATGGTCGCTCGAGAATTAATTGCGGCAGCGCTCGGGAAAGAGACGCCGTTGAGCACGACTCAAGTGCATAAACTTGACGAATAGCGAATATTCTGGTACTCTATGGAAATCAGCGGCGAAGAGCCGTTTTTTTTGTTTTTGGTGG
>JANMUC010000071.1:0-7775 GCA_031391225.1 Deinococcales bacterium | reverse complement strand
CCAAGCCTCGGGGTTGATCGGTTCGCCAACTGTGCCAAGCAGCCGCAAGCTCGAGAGGTCATGCGCGTTCGGAAACTCGTCACCCGAACGCATGAAACTGCGAATGGCTGTGGGCGCAGTGTACAAAATCGTGGCTTTGTGCTTGGCGATGATCTCCCACAAACGTCCAGCATGAGGGTAGTTTGGTGCGCCTTCAAACATCAATGTCGTTGCGGCGTTGGCTAAAATACCGTACACCACATAAGAATGTCCTGTAACCCAACCCACATCGGCGGTGCAAAAATAAATATCGGAATCCTCGAGATCAAAAACGTACTTGGCGGTGATGTACGTGTTCACCATGTAACCGCCCGTGGTGTGAAGCACGCCTTTTGGTTTACCCGTGCTGCCCGAAGTGTAAAGAATAAAAAGTGGATGCTCACTCTCGAGCGGCGTGGCTGGGCAGTCACTCGAGGCTTTGCTCATGAGGTCGGAATACCAGTGGTCTTTGGCTGTCCAAGCGATTTCATGCCCTGTGCGTTTGACCACGACCACGTGTTCGATGGTGGGCGCATTCTCGAGGGCTTCATCCACATTTTGCTTTAACGGCACAATCGCGCCGCGCCTGTAACTGCCGTCAGCCGTAATCAGCACTTTGCTGCTCGAGTCGTTGATGCGGTCTGAAAGCGCACCTGCACTAAAACCACCAAAAACCACGCTGTGCGTCGCACCAATTCGGGCGCAAGCCAACATCGCAACGGCGGCTTCGGGAATCATCGGCAGGTAAATCGTGACCCGATCACCCTTATTGACACCCAAACCTTTTAAAACATTGGCAAAACTCGAGACTTGGGCGTGCAGTTCTTTGTACGTGATGCGGCGCACATCGCCTGGTTCGCCCTCCCAGAGAATCGCAACTTTATCGCTGTGTTTCTCGAGGTGACGATCAAGGCAGTTATACGAAATATTCGTTTCGCCGCCCACGAACCATTTGACGAACGGTTCGTTCCACTCCATCACGGTATCCCAAGTTTTAAACCAAGTCAGTTCGTTGGCAATACCAGACCAGAACTCGTCGGGTTGCTCGAGCGACTGCTTGTACATGCGCTCGTAGGTGGCTTTATCGAGTTTGGCTTTTTTTGCAAACTCGGCTGGAGGTGGAAAACGGCGTTCTTCATGCAGCATGGCATCAATGTTTTGAGTCATTACTTTTCTCCAATCAGTATTTGATCTTGTACGCAAAGGACATTTGTTTGTCGCAAAATTCGTGAATTCCTTAGCTTAACGAGGCTGCTCGAGTCACGTCAAATCAAAAATCTTTTATACTGCCTCATGTTGTCCAAACGCTGGGATGAAATTACGATCACCGATCTTGAAAATCTTGTAGAAACCCGCCAAACGGAAAATCAACGGCTCGAGTTTAAACGTGAGGTTAAATTCACAGACAAGGAATCCAAGCGCGAATTTTTACGTGACGTAACATCTCTGGCAAATACCCGAGGTGGCTACATTGTTATTGGTGTCGAAGAAGAAAATGGTGAGGCTATCGCTTTGCCAGGAATTGAATTGGCTGACCCAGATAAATACAAACTGCAATTGGATCAAGTAATTCGAGATACTTTTGAGCCTAAGCTCCCTGGAATCATGTTGCTGGAGTTTAAATTGAAAAATAGTCAATACGTGATTGTAGTTTATGTTCCGCGTAGCTCCATGCCGCCCCATCGTGCTCAAGGCGATCAATTTTTTATGCGTGCAAGCAATGGGAAGTATCCTGTTAGTGTGGATCAACTTCGTCAGATTTTCACTCAGGGGGTCACATTGCTCGAGAACATGCGGCATTTTGTTCGTGAACGTATTTCATTGGTTGCCGAGCGAGTAGATGGTCCAATTGCTTTTGATGCTACAAAGACCGTTGTTATGGTGCATTTGATTCCCTTCGCTTCTTTAGAGTCTTCTGTTTCTCTTCCAATCAGTATTCAGTTACAAAGGAGTCTGGGGCAGTATTTTCAGCCATTTGGTCCAGATTGGGGATACAAACCTGGATTCAATGCTGATGGTTTAATCTCGTATTATCAAGATTCTGAGGCTAAACAGGCTAGCTACACACAACTATTTCGCAATGGAATTCTTGAGGGAGCGAGTTCTGCCTTTGTTCAATCTTTCAATAATGTTCATACACTTTCAGTCAGTTCATTTGAAAAACACATTGTTTCATGGCTAGAACGGAGTTTATGGATACTTCAAGTCCTAGAAATTGAACCTCCTTTCGAGGTGATGATTTCTCTTCAGAATGTACGCTCAATTAAACTACCTACCGAGTGGGTACACTCATATTCGCGTCCCATTGGGCGTGATTTGCTTCGCCTACCTGAGATTACTTTGGAATCAATTCAGGGGCTTGTATTCGGTCAGCCAAATAATAGTGAAGCCCAACAAGCCATTGCTCAACGTATGAAACCGCTATTTGACGCATTGTGTCAAGCTGCTGATATTCCATTTAGTCAAAGCTTTCAATCCGACGGGACTTGGAAACCAAGTTAGCCTTACCGCTCGAGTTACCAAAGGAGGAACTATGAACCTCGAGTATCCTTTTGAAATTCGTCCCTTAACGCACACCGAAGGTGGCGGTTACTTGATTCGCTTTCCTGATTTGCCTGGGTGCATCAGTGACGGTGAGACTCCAGAACAAGCCCTTGTCAACGGCGCAGATGCTTTAGAAGGTTGGCTTGAGACTCGGCGCGAACAAGGATTGCCGATTCCTACGCCGTTAACAGATAACGAACCCGTAAAATTGGTAGCACGATTACCACGCAGTTTGCACAGCAATTTAACCAGTCAAGCCAAACTAGAAGGCGTGAGTCTGAATACGCTTTTAATCATGTTGCTGGCACAAAATTCGACTCGAGCCTCACAATAAGTTTAGCGCTTCTCGAGCTTTTAACGCCGCATCTCGAGCTTCTTGAACAGTTTCACCCAACACGGTGATGTGCCCCATTTTACGACCTGCTCGAGCCTCTGGTTTGCCGTACAGATGCAAGTACGTGTTTGGAATCTCGAGCGCGGCATTCCAGTTTGGCACAGCGTTCTGCCAGAGGTCGCCAAGCAGATTGACCATCGCGGCGGGACTGTGAGGCTTGACATTGCCGAGCGATAAACCGCAGACAGCTCGAATGGCTTGTTCAAATTGCGAGGTTGAACAAGCTTCTATCGTTAAATGCCCAGAATTGTGTGGGCGTGGCGCAAGCTCATTCACCAGAACTCGAGCGTCTTTGGTGACAAACATTTCGATGGTCAGCAAACCAATCACTTCCAGTTTTGCAGCAATCTCGAGCGCGATTTTTTCGGCTTCTCGAGCGACAGATTCAGGAACGTTTGCGGGAATCGTTGTCACGTCTAAAATACCGTTTGCATGAGCATTCTCGAAGGGCGCAAAAGCTCGAACCTCTCCTCTGCTTGAGCGGGCAACAATCACTGAAATCTCGAGGTCAAACTCGACTAAACCCTCAAGCACGCAATCCATGCCAAATTTAGCGAATGCGGTTTGGGCTTCCTCGAGCGTGCTGACCTTGGCTTGTCCTTTGCCGTCATAACCCAGCGTGGCGGTCTTGAGGATGGCGGGCAGCCCCGTAACCCTAATCGCTTGCTCGAGGTCTGCCAAGACCCTCACAGCCGCCCACGGCGCTGTTTGAACACCAATGTCGTTCAAGAATTGCTTCTCGAGAATTCTGTTCCGTGCAACCTCGAGCACTTTTGCGCTGGGACGAAGCGGGACTTTGGCTTCCAGAATTGCCAGCCCACTGGCGGGAACATTCTCAAACTCGAGCGTCACGACATCACAAAGGCTGGCAATTTTCTCGAGCGCCACAGCAGCATCAAATTTTGCGGGAATCACTTCATTGCAGACACTTGAGGCAGGACAATTCGGGTCTGGATCGAGCACAATCACGTTGTAACCCATTGGTTTTGCCGCCAGGGACAGCATTCGCGCCAGTTGCCCACCGCCCAAAATTCCGATACTCGAGCCTGGAAGAATCACACTCACACGATCACGCTGTCCTCGAGCACTTTTTTGGTCTGATTTGCGCGGTACTCGAGGTACGCGGTACGAATCACTGGGTATTTGTTCGCCAGAATGCTAGCGGCTAAGAGCGCGGCATTGATAGCTCCAGAACGCCCGATTGCCAGCGTTCCAACCGGAATTCCGGCTGGCATTTGCACGATTGAAAGCAGTGAATCCACGCCCGAAAGCATTTTGGATTGCACAGGAACACCCAATACAGGAATGGTCGTTTTACTCGCGCACATACCAGGCAGATGCGCCGCGCCACCAGCACCCGCGATGATCACTTCAAGCCCGCGCTCCTCGGCGCGTTCGGCATAAGCAAACAACAAATCTGGCGTGCGGTGGGCACTGACCACTCGAGCTTCAAACGGCACGCCCAACAACTCGAGCGTGTCAATTGCGCCCTGCATGGTTTCCAAATCCGAACGTGACCCCATGATAATTCCGACGAGTGGTTCTTTCACATGAAGAGTTTACCCCGTGAAAACTCGAGCTTGGTTATTTCTTATTTTGATGCTCTAGGACTGCAAACGCGAGCGCTGCCGCCAGCGCTTTGATCTCGGGTGGGGCGGTTGTCTCGAGTTGAATGCTTTCACCCTCGAGCACACCACCAAAACGCCCGAGAATGTTGTTGTACGAAATGTTCAAGTTCACGTCTTTGCCCAGAATGCCACCACCAAACCGCCCACCGACGGCATGAGGTTGAATCTCGAGTTTGATGTCATGCCCAAGCACATTACCGCCAGCGCGAAGTTCTGCGGCTTCAGGAGTCAAAGTTCCGTCGAGGTCAAACCCATGCAGCAAACCGCCTGCGCGACCCTTCACTTTGTCATCGTCAATGTGCAACAGCACGTCCACACCAACGGTATCGCCGCCGATACGACCAAAAAGTTGCTTGCCGTCAAAGTTCAATTTGACATCCAAACCGTTTATTGCGCCGCCAACACGTCCAAGAATTAACATAGAGTCAGTTTACAAGGAAACGCGGTTCGAGTCATCGGGTGTAGCCGCAGTTTGGGCATTTACGCTGCCTGCGGAAAAGCTGTCAATCGAATCGGATCAAACCCCAGAATCGGACACGCACTCGCATCCATCCCCCGAGCAAAAGCCTTCCCATCACCACCATCACCCCAACGCGCCCCACTGATCCGCAACCGCGTTCCAAGCACACTTTTGTTCGATCCTTCCACCTCACCACTGCCAATCACTTCAAAACCCTCAGCCTTAAAACGCTTGTAATCCGTTTTCATCAACCGTGATTGATTCTCCAAATACGACAGTGCCGTTTTACCCTCTGGTTTTTTGTTCACCTCAGCCAATACCAAAGGTGTGATATGCCAATTCAACCAATCCTGAACGTTAAAATCACCTCGTAACAAACAACGCCTTTGCTCTTCTCGAGCTTCAACAGCCCAATCTAAACTCTCGAGTAACGTATGAAAGTACGTTGCAGCGTGGAACACATCAAGCACGTGACGATGCACTCCAACGTTTGCCATGACATTCGTGATCCAGACTGCACCATCAGATAAACCAATGATCACATCCGATTGTGTCACACCAGCAAAACGCAGTAAACCATGTACCAGAGGCTCGAAGTTGGTCACGTCCTTCAAGGTACTCACTTAATACCGTTGGCTTGGAGTGTTTTTCAAGTACAGCACAACACTCTTCACTTCTTTATACGGTGTTCCACACGTCAGATCATCGGTTGTTCCTCTGGTTGGTATGAACATCCCATCAATTTCGATGATCCAAACTCGAGCAAAGATTTTGGTTTTCGTCAACGGTAAGTTCGCAAACTCAAGGAGCTTGGTTTCACAAAGTTCTTGTTGTGTGCGTTCAAAACACTGACTTAATTCAGCAATCTGTGAGCTGCTCAACGATATATCCCATTGGTTTAAGAATTTTTCAGTGTTCAAGTAGCTGGTTTCGAGTGCTAAAGCTTGTAAGCGTTGTAACACCAGTGGGGTACGGGTGCTTTCATCAAGGCTTTCATCACCCCAGAATTGAACTTGGTTTTGGCATTGATGGCATCGTCGTCTGAAACGCGGGATTCGTAGTTTTCCCCAGAGGGTTGTGATTTGAGCGGATCGGGTTTCTAATTTCTTGTTGGTTTTGCAGGTTGGACAAGTTTTTTTTGGTTTGGAACAGCTTTTTCTATAACTTCAAGACTTAATTCTTCAACCGCGACTCGTCCGAGGTCTTGTGTGGCTTTGAGAATCCGTAACTCGAGTTCAGCGAAGTTTTTGAGGTTGTGGCTGTCAGTTTGAAGGTCACGGGCGATTTGAAGGATGGCTTGCTCGAACTCGGTTTTGGGTTTCATTAACTTGATTTTACGTCCTTGTCCAAACTGCGGCTACACCCCGAGTCATCCTCGAGCAAGCTAGATTTCATGAAAAGCGGTACAATAACCAATGTGGAACAACGGCAGGTAAATTCAAAACGAACCGTTCCTCCAAGCAATCTCGAGGAATTACAAGAACTTGCAAAAAAAGTGGCACGAGTCAGTGGCGCGACAAAAATTATTTTGTTTGGCAGTGTTGCTCGAGGGACGCAGACACAAAACAGCGATTTAGACTTGCTTTTACTGTTCCCAAGCACCAACCGACAAGTGTTGTTGAACGCCGCAATTGAGGCTGATGGCGTGTTTTGGAATGCACCATATTCGGTAGATTTAATCCCGATGAGCCTCGAGCATTACCAAGCTGGGGATTCTGTTTTGGCAAAGCGTGTAGCAAATGAAGGGATTGTTTTGTATGGCGAACTCGAGTGATTACACTTTAGTTATTCAGCTATGGAAGACTTGCTATTGTTTCATCATTGGTAGCATTACTGATTGAATCGGCATCCCAAATCAAAGATTGTCGATACTCAATATATGATAGGTCATTTTCTAACAAAATCGCACCCACAGCACTAATGCCATCACAAGTATTAAAAGTATTCACTAATTTTTCTAGTTGCTCAATTGCATTGCGTTCATTTTTATTTTCATCAGTCTTTAAAATACCTTTAAAATCAATCGAATAAGTATTTTCTTTAGTGTTTTCTAGCTCCCATTTTATTTTTTCCGCTGTTACATCATCACCGCTAATGAGTAACATACTTAAGAATGGATTTAGCTTTTTAAGGCGCTCACGAATTTTACTTTCTTTACTTTTCCATCTTTGATTAAACTCATCTGCATATGCAGGACGACGATATCTACGAGCCATAAAATTTTGTAGACTACGCACTGATTTATCATCTAAGATTCCAATGGGTTTAATATTTTCTAGAGTTTCTCTTGGAAAGAAATAGCGTCTTTTCAGATTAATTTCGTAAATTTTTCCGTGGCTATATATCTGTAAACATCGAGAACTTTTGAGGTTCTCGTAGTCTGGTTCTTTTCACTAACGATTTGGGCTTTAACAAACTCTACTTCTGGTTCTTTTTCCAATGATGAGTTTGCTAAATCACACGTCTGTGTCACTGCAATCAAAACAGTATTTGGCTCTTCCTCAATTCCGAAAACAGAAAGAACAGTCAAAGAACCTTGCTCCCAACCATTCGCCAAAATTAGATCATGTAAGTTGGTGTTTGGATTCTCTGGCATCATCGTTTCAGCATTATATTGATACGGGTAGTGTTAAATTGACGAAACTTCCAACAATTTCTCTAAACGACCACAAAAACCTTCCAATAACCCAGGCAACCCCGTCACCACCGCCAAACCATCACGCCACAACTC
>JANMUC010000277.1:0-10639 GCA_031391225.1 Deinococcales bacterium | reverse complement strand
GGCACAGGCTCTGTTTGATGACATGACAAAACTCTTTCGGCATTATCAAACGCTGCATCAGGCGCGTTTGGGTCGCCCGTACCTGATGCGTACCGCAATGGCTCCGCTCAGTGATGCCGATGCTAAAACAATCTTGCTGCGTTAATAATTCGCTTTAACTTTCGGCAGTCGGGTTGTTCCACACGCCCCCAACCCCAAGCCACGCATTGATAAAATCTTCTGGCGGACTGCACTCGAGCTTGATTAACTCGTTTGTGACAGGGTGATGAATCTCGAGTCGCCAAGCATGAAGCGCTTGACGGTCAATCAATTCCGAGGTTTTACCGTAGACCGTGTCGCCCAGCACTGGGGTTTTGATGTGTTGCAAATGCACCCGAATTTGATGGGTGCGTCCCGTGTAAATCTGGCTTTGCACCAGTGCAAACTTGGGTTTCTCGAGCGGTGCGGTACGAAGCACCAGAAAATCGGTACGGGCATCGCGGGCGTTTGTGCCACCCACGCTCATTTTGACCCGTGCCACAGGGTGACGACCCACGGGCGCATCCACCCGAACCTGCTCTGAAGGCACACCAACGGTAATGGCAAGGTAAAACTTTTTGGTCGTGCGGTTGGCAAATGCGGCGCTTAAACTCGCGTGGGCTGCTCGAGTTTTAGCCACGACCATCACGCCGCTCGTGTCCTGATCCAAACGATGCACAATGCCTGGTCTGTAGCCTTCAGGTCCAAAATCTTCGCCCTCGAGCGCCAACGGCACACGTCCCAAAAGTGCGTTGACCAGCGTTCCCGAGTAGACCCCCGACGCAGGATGCACCAACATGCCGGCAGGCTTATCAATGGCAATAATATGCTCGTCTTCAAACAAAACCGTTAACGGAATATTCTCGGGCAGCACATCGCTGGGCGCTTCGGGCACTGGTTGAATCTCGAGCGACTCGCCACCTTTTAAGTAATGGCTGCCCTTGATAACAGGTTTGCCATTCACCAACACCGCCCCAGATTGGACCCAGGTTTGCATTAAGGCTCGGGAAACACCAGCAATTTTGGCAGCCACCACATCGAGACGACCAATTTCGGCGGTTGCGCGGATCAATTCTAAACTCACCCGCGCATTGTGACCGATTCTGGGTTAAATCTCAAAGGGAAATGCCCAATTTGAATATCTGTAAACGTTGGGGCGAGGCATGCCTCGCCCTTACAGGACATATTCTTTGCGACCAAAGAACTACACAATGCTCGAGAGTCGTTTGATGCCTTCACTGAGTTCTTCGGGCGTAAGGGCGCAAAATGGCAAGCGCAAAAAGCGTTCTCCGTCGCTGGCAACAGGGAAAAATCCGCGACCATCAGTGAAGGTCAAATTCACATCTTTGCCGCGTTCCATCAAACTGGTCACGCTCGAGCCTTCAGGAAGTGTGACCGACAAGAAAAATCCGCCGTCGGGTTTGATAAAACTGGCATTGAGCAGGTGTGTCTCGAGTGCTTGAATGATTGCCTCGAGTCGAGGGCGGTACAAGTTGCGCAATCTTTCAAGTTGAGGCTCGAGTAAGCCGCGCTGCAAGAATTCTGCGACTACTGCTTGTCCCAAAAAGGCAGCGGATATGTACGTGTCGTTGGCTGCTTTCGCCAGTTGCGCCAGTGGTTTGGCAGGACCAACCAGTGAACCCACGCGCACTCCAGGGCTGATTTGTTTGGTGTAACTCGACATTTGCATGACGCGCTCTGGGTTGAGTTCAAATAAACTGGCAATTTGCTTGCCACGATAACGCAGCGGTCGGTAAGGTGAATCCTCGAGAATCAAAAAATCGTGCTTGACTGCAAGTTCAACCACCGCCCATCGTTTGGCGAGGCTCATGGTTGCGCCCGAAGGATTTTGGAAATCTGCAATCAGGTAAACAATTTTCGGCTTGTGATTCTCGAGCGCCTTGGTTAAGGCTTCAAGGTTAATGCCGTCAGGCTCGAGCGGAATACCAACAACCTCAATGCCGTGGCGTTTGAACAAGGTCAGTACGCGATCATAAGTTGGCGATTCGACAAAAACCGTGTCGCCAGCTTGCAAAACACTCACGCCCATCAAATCAATAAAACCAAGACTGCCGTTTCCGACAATCACATTCTCGAGCTTGACATTATTCTGTGCCGCTAGAATTTCGCGCAGGGGCGTAAAACCAAAACCAGTGCCGTACTTCATCGTCTCGAGCGCGTTTGGTCCGCGCATCACGGCTTCGGCGCAACTTGCCAGTTGCTCGAGCGGGTAGGATTCGTCGGCGGGAATGCCACGGGTGAAGTGAATCGTGTTCATCTTTGGGTTCTCCTTGCAAATCTCGAGCTTGTTATTCTGTTTTTTTGGCTTGAACGTCAATGGTTTTTTGATCTTGTGGATTTTCGTCACTCAGGGCTTTTTCGAGCAGTGAAGCAAGTTCTACGCTGTCTAAATTGTTGAGAAGATGAGCAACGCCTTCGATTTCTTTTTCATCGAATCCCTCGAGAATTTCAGCCATGTCTTCGTCATCAAAGTCATCTTCATCAAGATCAAAGTCATCGTCATCATTGCCAAACATATCTTCGGCAGAGACAAACTCGTAATTGCCCTCTCCAACCGTTTTGTCGAGCGTTTTTAAGATTTTTTTGACGTTGTCATACGGTCCTTGAATAAACACGGGTCTACCAGTACCGTCGCCTGTGGGAATACGGTCAGGCACATTTTCGGGCTGTAAATCGTGCAAGAACAACAAGGCTTTTTTGGCGTCTGGATGAGGTTCAAAACCAAGTGAACGGGCATAATCGATGGCAGTATGAACCACTTTGGCGATTAAATCGCCCGAGCACACCTCAAAGTCCTGGGTGGATTCCAGAATCTCGAGGTACTGAGAGCTAAATTCGTACTCGGAGATAAATGCGGTGACACTGGCATTTTTAACGCCGAGACACGCCAAGTCGATCACAAAAACGGCTGCCGCAACCCGTCCATTGGAATGCTGGCGCGTGATCAAGGCTTGGCAAATTCCCTGGGTGTCTTTCCAATCAGACGTGATCCAACACTTCGAAAGCTCCCAATTTTCCGCACCTTTCACCGACAAGACTTCAGGCGCAAGAAAACCCGAAACTCGAGCTTTCTTGGCGCGTAATTCGTCTTTTTTGGCTTGTTTGCGGGCTTTTTTGGCAAGTGCTTTCTCGAGGTTGGCTGGGTCTTTTGACATAAGTTTAGTTTACAAGTTTGCACCCTGGGCAATCAAAGCCTTGCGTAACTCGAGCGCAGACACTTCACGCACTCCCAACTTGTCCCTGGCGCACCAGGCGGCGGCAAGCCCTGCGGCTTCACCCATGCTGTGACAATTTTGTTGAACTCGAATCGCACTTTGCGCCTCAAAGGTCGCGCTGGCGCAGCGCCCAGGCACAAGCAAATTCTCAATCTCGAGCGGGATCAAACTGCGGTACGGAATTTCATGGAACGCATCGGGTTGAAAGTACGGAAATGCGCCCGTGCGTTCGTGAACCAGTTTCTTGCCGCGTGGCGTGTGAATGTCCACGGGGTAATGGTTTCGGCAAATCGCATCCTCAAACTTTTTGCACTCGAGAATATCCTCGAGCGTCAGAATGTACTCGCCGCGAATGCGTCTGGTTTCGCGCACACCGACCATTGGTGCGTAACTGGCGATAAAACTATTTTCACAACCCGTTAAATATTTGCGGCTAAAATTGAGAAGCCTGTCAATTGCCAATTTGCCGTCCACCTGCGCTTTTGAAAGCGTCCAAGCGCTCGCTCCATCGTTCAAATCGGCATCCAGGCGCGGGCAGTTAAAACTGATGCAACCAGGCATTCCTGGGATGCTGAAACCCTGAAAATAATCACCATCCCGCTCGAGCAGTACGCCATCGGTTACAGCTTGAAGAAACAGTGGCTCGAGTGAGGACTTTTTTTCCCAGACCATCCAGAAGTGCATGAATTTTTGGCTTTCCTGCGCTTGCCCATGCTGTGCCAGAAACCCGCAGAGTTTCTCGAGGTCAACGCCGCCCAAAATAAAACGCAAACTCATGGCTTGATGCACGCCTTCAGAGTCTCCAGCGTCAAACGGAGCGCCAGCGCTAACCGTCACATCCGCATCTCCAGTCGCATCAATAAACGTGTGTGCCTTCAACCTCGAGAGTCCATCTTTGTTGTGAACCACGACGCTCGAGATTCGGTTTGATTCGAGTTCGGAAGCCACAAAATGCGTGTGATACAAAATCTCGCTGCCAGCCTCAACCAGCATTCGCTCGAGCACAAATTTCATGCCTTCGGGGTTAAACCAGTTGTCATTGTTGTTCTTGTCCACCGCGCCATCACAACGGGCGATCAAGCGTTGTTTTAATTCGTCCGTGATACCGCGATTTAGATTTTCGCCACTCGAGACATTGCGCATTAAAGGCGTGACTTGCGCGTTTGTGCCAGACCCGCCAAGGCTGCCGAGCGCTTCGACCACCAACGTTTTTGCGCCAGCTCGAGCAGAGGCTATACCTGCAATCGCGCCAGCCGTGCCGCCGCCGACCACGATCACATCCCAAGTTTGAGGAACATTTTGAATCTCGAGTGTCATGAAAAAAGAATACCGTGAAATCAATCCTCGAGTTTCGCCCGTCCAATCATCTCGAGTACAACCTCATCGCTGGGAGGGTGAACCAGTCCCGCCCGTGCATCGCGGAAGTGTCGCTCGAGGCTGAGAGACCGGGTTAAGGCATTGCCGCCAGCCACCCGCAATGACAAGTCGGTGGCACTGACGGCGGCATTGGTGCAAAGCAGCTTTGCGCCAGCTACAAGTGGTAACAAGGCTTCTTTGGATCCGTTTTCGACAAATAACCCACAAGCCTCGAGTAAAACGTTCTGAGCGGCTTTCAACTCGAGTTCGATCTGTCCAATTTTTTGTTGCACGCTTGCCAAGCTCGAGATGGGTTTTCCAAGCGCGGTTGGGACTCGAGTTTTGGCGTAACGCACGACTTCATCCAGTGCTGCACAACCCACGCCCAAATAGGTTGCCGCCATAGCCGACCAAAACCAGGCGCTTGAGGCTGGATGTGCTGGTGTGGACGCAATAAAGTCTTGATCTGGCACAAAAACCTCTTCAAACACGGCGTCATCGGCGGCACTCGAGCGTAAACTTAAAGCCTCCAGCCACGTTCGCTCGAGTTTCAAACCAATCGCATTCATGGGCACAATCATTTTGCCGGTTTTCTCGAGTAAATTCTTGCCCTCTAAACTGGCACTAACCACCAGAAAATCCAGGCATTCGCCGCCAGTGACCCAAGTTTTGCGCCCCGTCAATGCCCAACCGCCCTCGACCTTGTGCGCCACCGTCCGAAACGCCCCACCTCGAGATGGACTGCCGAGTTCGGGTTCTGAAGCCACAGCATTCACCAACGCCCCTCGAGCGACTACCGCGCCAAAAACACGATTTGAAAGTTCAGGATTCCAAGCTTTCGTTGCGACTGCCGTGCCGATCACGTGCGCGTTCATGGCAGCCGTCAGCGCCACCGAAGCATCACCTTTTGCCAAATGGATTTGCGCCATCACAAACTCGAGCAAATTCGCGCCAGAACCGCCAAAAGCCGTCGGAACAGTCAACGCGGGATAGGCACTTTTTTTGAGATCATTAAAACTTTCTAGCGGCAACGTTCCAGTTCGGTCAAACGCATCGGCTCGAGGTTTCATGCCGTCTGCCAGACTACTCGCCAAATTCACGAAGCTTTCTTGACGTTCGGTTAAGTTGTGAAACTCGAGCAACCCCATAAGCACAGCATACTTGTTGGGTTTTAAAAATTACTGAAAGTCCTCGAGTTCAAAACTGGTGGTCGTGCCGTAACTGGTTTTCCATTCAGCGCGTTCGATTCCCCTGACACTCAATTCAAATCGAATGTTGGAATTGGTCAGCCTGTAGGCGCTGCGAAACTCGAGGTCAAACCGCACACGGTTGTTCAAACGGTCTGGCTCGAGTGTGATGTATTTCCAAGAAAATACTAGGTTTTTCAAACTCAGCACGCCTCGAGTTTTGGCATAGTTAGCTTGACCATTTCCAGTTTTTACGTTTTCGTTCGGTAGGGCAAACCCAGGCTTTAGGGTTGCGTTTCCACCCGTCGAACTCGAGTTTGTGATGCGCGGTGGAAAGCTGGTGAAATCAAGCATGTATGTTTGAATGCCGCCACTTTTCGGGTCGTTCGCGTCCTTGAGTAGATGCACCTCAAGTTTAGAATGCGTTGCGTCAATCGGTTTGGATTGCATGGTAATACGTCCGTCATACACCGAACCCAGTCCTTCACGGTGCGCGTGATACGACCAAGTATGCGGCTCGAGGTAAACGGCGTACATGGTTTGGGTTGATGGCTGAGAGCAAGCTGTCAGTATTCCGAAGCCGAGATAGAGGAGATGTTGAGGGCGAATCACGACTTTTAGTTTAAGCTCGAGAAACCAGATTTTTTGTGATGATTCTCGAGATGCCTATACAGCCTCAGCGCATTTTTATGCGCATGTCGAGCAGCCTCTAACCCTAAAAGTTTGTATTCTGCAATCCCTGACAAAGTTTCTCGAGAATCTTGTACTTGGTTCAGTATGCGCCCAAAAGTTCTCTAAAAAGCTGTGATTTTTGGGCTTTAGGATTTAGAATTAGGGTCTATGGCAAAAAGCAGCCGTACTACTTCTAAACAGGACGCGACCTTCAAAGGAAGCGTCACTGAAACTTTGGACCTCAAGCCCTTTCAAATCCTCGCGCCAGACGGCAAACCCGTCCGTGAAGATTTGATCCCAGACCTCGAGTTGGTCGAGATTTTGTACCGAAAGATGGCGCAATTGCGTTACTTGGACGACAAGTTCTTTGCCCTGGCGAAACAAGCCAAACTTGGGACGTATGCACAATTTGGAGGACAAGAAGCCAGTCAAGTTGGTTCGGCATTCGCGCTCGAGCGTTCGGATTATCTCGCCCCGATGTACCGCAATACGGCAGCCATGATTACCCACGGCTGGCCCACCAAAAACGCGATCATGTACTGGCGTGGACACCCGGAAGGTTGGCGTATGCCCGACAACCTTAACATTCTGCCGATCATTATTTCGATTCCTGGACAATACGTTCACGGCGCGGGTGCGGCATTGGGTGCAAAACTGAAGGGCACAAACCAAGTTGCCATGACCTACATCGGTGAGGGCGGTACGTCGCAAGGTGATTTCCACATCGCCGTCAACTTTGCCAGCGCCACCACTGCACCGTGCGTATTTATTATCGAAAACAACGGTTGGGCAATCAGCGTCCCTCGGGCGGTGCAATCCAAAGTTGATCACCTGATGCGCCGCGCCGAAGGTTACGGCATTCCAGGTTATCTGGTGGACGGCAACGATGTGCTGGCAGTTCATCACACTGCTAAACAAGCTGTGGACGATGCTCGAGCCGGCAAAGGTCCAAGCCTGATCGAACAAATGACCTACCGCATTCGTCCGCACACCACGGGTGACGAGACCAAAGCCTACCGCACCGAAGACGAAGCCAACGACTGGATTGCCAACCGCGACCCGATAAGCCGCGTCAAAAAATTCTTGGAACTCGAGAAACGCTGGAACGATGACCGCGAAGTTGCCATGATTGCCGAAATCGAATCCGAATTCGCCGAAGCTCTGTCCGAAGCCGATGCCGCCCCAGCGCCAGACCCTCGAGCGTTGATGGAATACGTGATGGTTAACCCTGGGCAGAATTTAGTTGCCCAACAAGCCGAACTCGAGCGTCGCATTGCCGCATTTGGAGGCGCACAATGACTCAAACTGTCGAACGACCTGTCGAGGGCGAAACCAAACCGATGACGATGGCAGCCGCCATCACCGACGCGTTGGACTTGGCGCTTGGGCATGACCCCAACGTGGTCATGTACGGCGAAGACGTTGGCAACCTCGGTGGCGTCTACCGAATTACCACTGGTTTGCAAAAAAAGCACGGTATCGAACGCGTGTTCGACTGCCCGTTGACCGAATCTGGCATTGTTGGCACAGCCGTCGGCATGGCAGCCGTCGGAATGCGCCCAGTCGTCGAGTTGCAATTTGGCGGCTTCATGATGCCCGCAATGGATCAAATTTACAGCCACGTCAGCCGCTTCCGTTACCGCAGCCGTGGGCGTTGGAAAACCCCGCTCGTCGTTCGATTCCCAGTTGGTGGCGGTTTGGGGCTTCTCGAGCAACACGCCGACAGCCCAGAAACCTACTTGGCACATACCCCAGGCATTAAGGTGGCTTACCCAAGCAATCCTTACGATGCCAAAGGCTTGCTGCTTGCTGCCATCGAAGATGATGACCCAGTATTCTTTTTTGAAACCATCAAAAATTACCGCGATCCAAAACTTCGTATGGAAGTCCCAACGGGTTATTACACCATTCCACTCGGCAAAGCTCGAGTGGCGCGTGAAGGCTCAGACGTGACACTGATTACTTGGGGCGGCATGGTGCAGCAATGCGAAACTGCTGCCACCGCCGCCGCCGAATCTGGTATTCAATGCGAAATCATTGACTTGCGCACCATCAGCCCGATTGACCTCGAGACGATTCTCGAGAGCGTCGAAAAAACGGGACGTGTCGTGATCGTTCATGAAGCCAACCTGACCGGTGGCATGGGTGCGGAAATTTCTGCCCTGATTGCCCAACACGCCCTGTACAGCCTTGAAGCTCCGATTGAACGCGTGGCAGGGTTTGACACCATGCCAAGCCCGTTCAACAGCCTCAATCACTTCTCGAGACCCGAAGCGATTCATATTGCCGATGCAATTCGCAGAGTGCTCAGCGCGTAGGAAGCGATTAGCAGTTAGCAAATAGCTCAAAACCAATTGCTAACTGCTAATTGCTCTCGTTAACTCCAAACCAATACCTCATAACTAAAACGCACTCCTGGAGGAACATCCCAATGCCCAAAGAAATGCTCATGCCAACAATGGCAGAATCCATCGTCGAGGTGGAAATTTTAAAATGGCTCGTCAAAGAGGGCGACGATGTCAAAGAAGGTCAGATGGTGGCGGAAGTCATGACCGATAAGGTCACCACCGAAATTCCGGCACCATTTACAGCGAAACTCGAGAAAATCCTGGCAAAAGAGGGTTCAGTGGTTGGCGTTCGTGCACCCATTGCCTTGTTTGCAGGCGAAGGTGACGCGCCAGCCGCACCAGTTGCCGCCAGTGCACCCGCGACCCCAGCCGTTAAACTCGGTGCAGACGATCAAAGCGCCACCGCTAGCGCGACCAACAGCATGTTCGGGGTTAATACCGTCGAAGCCAAACTGGATTTTGGTGGCGTTAAGAAAGGCAGTGGCTCGAGTACCGCCGTTGCCGCAGGCACAAATAAATTCGGGCGACCATTGGCAGTTCCAGCCGCACGAGCTTTAGCCCGCGAGAATGACATTGATATTGCCACCGTACCTGGCAGTGGACCAAATGGACGGGTTGGCATGGATGACATGCGCGGCTTTCTCACCGCAGGTGGCAGCGCCGCACCAGCCGCCGCCGTCAGCGCCCCAGCCAAAGCCGCCCCCTCGAGCATCGGTGGTCTGAACGTCGCCGCGCCAGTTTACAAAACCCCCAAAGGTTACGAGCACCTCGAGACGCGTACACCGCTGCGTGGACTGCGCCGCGCGATCTCGAACGCCATGCAAGCCTCGCATTTGTACACCGTGCGCACGCTGACCATCGACGAGGTGGACATGACCGCGTTGGTGGCATTGCGTACCCGTCTGAAACCAGCCGCCGAAAAAGCGGGCATCAAACTGACGTACCTGCCATTCATTTTCAAAGCCGCCACCACCGCCTTAAAAGCCTTCCCAAACCTCAACTCGAGTTTTGACGAAGCCACCCAAGAAATCGTTCACAAGCAGTATTACAACCTTGGTTGCGCCGTGGACACCGAAGCTGGATTGATTGTGCCCGTGGTCAAAGACGTGGACCGTAAAAGCATCACCGAAATTGCCCGCGAAATCAGCGACCTGGCAAGCAAGACCCGTGAAGGCAAAGCCAGTCCCGAAAGTCTTTCAGGCTCGAGCTTTAGCGTGACAAACATGGGTTCGGCAGGCAGTTTATTAAGCTTCCCGATCATCAACGTGCCAGATGCCGCAATTCTTGGGGTTCAAACCATTCAAGAACGTGCGGTGGTGCGTGACGGTCAAATCGTGATTCGTTCGATGATGTACTTGTCCCTCAGCTTTGATCACCGTTTGGTAGACGGTGCTGAAGCCGCACGATTCCTCAGCCATATTTCTCGCTTGCTCGAGAGTCCAGATTTATTGCTGCTCGAAGCGATTTAAGTTTTGAATAAGAAGCTCGAGGCTTAAAACCTCGAGCTTTTTCATGGCTTGAACGTATACGATAAAGCCATGACCACCCACATTCAAAAAATTGGCAACCTCGAGTTGATCGTGATTCAAGTTCAAGAACAAAAACCTGCCCCCGCGCTCGAGATGTTCCCAGATGCAAGCCTGGAATTGTTGGAGGCTGCTCGAGATGCACAACCTGAAAGCTTTGGCGAGACTGGAAGCGATTTGTTGTTCACCCAAAATATCTGCCTCATCCGCTCGAGTGATCAAATCATTCTGATTGATACAGGCTTACCGCTCGAGTCTGAAACCTCGCCATTGCTTGAGGGGTTAAAAGCTGTTGG
>JANMUC010000030.1:0-2605 GCA_031391225.1 Deinococcales bacterium | reverse complement strand
GCAAGCGAAAAACCATGCTGGTTGGATTCTCGAGGTAGAGCAGGGTCGCGCCTGGCAATGCGGCTTGAATGGCGTTTAAATCTCGCCCGTCCACAAATTCAACCGTGATGCCGTAACGCGGGGCAAGTTGAGTTAAGAACTTGAACGCGTCGGGGTAAACGCATTCGATGCACAAGACTCGAGAACCCGCTTGGCATCGTGCCAGAATCGCGGTGCTGATGGCTGCCATACCGCTCGAGAAGGCACGGGCGGCTTCACCTCCCTCGAGTGCTGCCACTTTTTGTTCAAAGACTTGCACGCTCGGGTTGTTGCCCCTCGAATACATGGGGTGTCCGTCCAAGCCGAGACTGCGGAAGGAATCTTCCATCTCCTCGAAGGATTCAAAAGTGAACAACGAGGTTTGATAGATCGGTGGCACGACTGCACCGAATGGGTAAGGTTCGTCGTGGGTCAGAATGCTGGCAACTCGAGTTGATTTGGTCACGTGCTCTCCTGTTAACCTTTGACTGCGCCTGCGGTTAAACCCCGAATCAGATAGCGTTGAATGAAGCCAAAAAAGAGAATTACGGGAATCAGCGCAATGGTGCTGGCTGCCATCATCTGTCCCCAGTTGACCGCGCCTTTTTGAATGAAGGACAGCAAGCCAACCGCGAAGGTTTTTTGGCTTTCGGAGTTAATCAGCATTAAAGAAAACAAGAGTTCGCTCCAAGCACCCGTAAAGACAAAGCCGAGTGTGGCGGCGACTCCAGGCAGCGTCAGTGGCAGGATCACGCGCAGAAGAGCTTGAAAGCGGGTACAACCGTCAATCATGGCGGCTTCGTCGAGTTCTCGAGGGATGGCATCAAAAAAAGATTTCATTAAAAACGTAGCAAACGGCGTATTGACGGCGGTGTAAACCACGATCAAACCCCACAAGTTATCCACCAGTCCAACGCCAACCAGCACCCGAAACAAGGGTACGATTACGATCACAAGTGGGAAAAATTGGGTCAGCAACAAGATAAAAGCGATAATGTTTTTAAACTTAAAATTGTATCTCGAGAAAGCGGCGGCGGTTAATGACGCCAGAATCGTGGCAAAAAATGCGGTGCTGAGCGAGACGATCACGCTGTTCAAAAAGTAAGTTGGGAATGGAGTATTGGCAAAAACGTTGGTGAAATTCTCGAGTGTCACCGATGTCGGAAAGGGGAGAAGTGCTTGGGTGTACAAACTTTTATTCGGGGTCAGGGCAATTTTCACAATCCAGTACAACGGAAACAAAGCGAACACCAAATAACCCGTCAATGCCACAGCTCGAGCGCCAAGCCACACCGTTTTGGGTTTCAAGTCGTGACCTCGAGTCGGCTGCGCAAGCGCAACATGATGACGGCGTACAAGATCAGTAACACCAGCAAAATCACGCTGATGGCGGCAGCGTAACCATAATCGAGTTTGTTGTACGCCACCGTAAAAATATAACTCGAGGTGATTTGTGTGGCATCGGCGGGACCACCACCGGTCATGACCCAAATTAAATCTGAGAAATTGGCAATCCAAACGGTGCGCAGTAATGCGGTAATGACAATGGTTGGAGCGATATAGGGCAGGGTGATAAAACGAAATTGCTGCCAACTGCTCGCACCGTCCATTTCGGCAGCTTCGTATATTTCTCGAGGGATAGCCGTGAGCGTGGCGAGCAGGGTGATGGCAAAAAAAGGAATCCCAAACCAGATGTTGGCAATGATCGGACCAATCAAAGCAATGCTCGGGTCAGCCAAAATGTTATCAGCATTGGGCAGTAAACCAAGCGTTGCTGCCCAATGTGCCAGTGGACCAATCACAGGATTGAACAACCACGACCAGGTCAAACCCGACAAAAAAGCGGGCACAGCCCAGGGCAGAAAAACCAAAGCTTGATACAATTTTTGCCCAGGAAACGGTGTGACCAACAACAATGCCAAACCCAGCCCAAACAACAACTGAAACGCCAAACTCGAGAATGTCCAAACCACGGTGTTGCGTAAACTCAGCCAGAAAATCGGGTCATTAAAAGCCTTGATGTAATTTTCAAAACCCGCAAAACCACGGTTTAACGGCTCGTAGACCACAAAATGGATAAAACTGTAATAAATCCCGATCAGCACAGGCACAAACAACGTCAAGCCCAACAACAACAACGTCGGACTGACGTACAAATAAGGCTCGAGCAAAACCTGCAAGGCTCGAGGTTTGGGGTGTGGAGCGCGGGTGATGGTGGTCGCCATTGAAAGCCTCTCGAGATACAAAAAAATCAGTAACTGGTCTTTCTTCTCTCATCCCCGACCCTTCTCTCAACATCGAGAGAAGGGTGTTTAGTTGATTTCTCGAGAAGCGACCATGCCTGTAGGTACGTTTTATGATCAAGAAGCCGAGATACTGTGTTTTCAACCCTCTCCCGCTTGGCGACCATGCCCGTAGGTGCGTTTTATGGTCAAGAACGGGAGAGTGAAATGTCAAGAGTTTGTGGATGCGGAGTTCCGAGACTCATTCCTCTCCTCAAACACCATTGGTGCTAAGAAGCCCAGGCTCGAGTGACGACGTTCGCGGTTGTACCAAACTTCAATCCATTCAAAAATCGTAGCTCGAG
>JANMUC010000841.1:0-6356 GCA_031391225.1 Deinococcales bacterium | reverse complement strand
TTCAAGACGTTCTATTCTCGCGTCTCGAGGGTCGATGGTGGACTGACTCATGGGGTGCATGTTACCTCAAACAGTACAGGACGGCGAATCAATTACCAAAAATGATTAGATTCTCAGCAAAATCAGCTTCAAATCCATCATACAGTAAGCTATTAAAACCGATCCTTGATGAAGATGGCAGGGGATTGGCAACTGTTTTTTCCAATTTACAAGAAGAAAACGGTGAAAAATTTAATCTTATTCAAAGTAAAATGTTGTTTATTATCCCAAATCTGACTAAAATTAGGATTAGAAGATCGGAAGTCCCCGCAATAAACTGGTTTAATATCATAGATAAAGATAAACATAATACTGAAATTTTTCAACACACAACAGCAACAGGAGAAGAACTGCTTTTTGATTTTGTTAACGCTACAGGAATTCCCGCATCTCGAGTTAGCGAAGGCACTCTTTTTGCCCTGACTGTTCTCGTTGCAGTTGCCTCGAGTGAAGGCGATACTGTTGTGCTGATTGACGATCTCGAGCGTGGATTACACCCCAAAGCAGTACGGGATTTAATGAAGGCTTTACGGGACATTCAAGCGATCACACCAGGCTTGCAAATCGTGGCAACCAGTCACTCGCCTTATGTGCTGCACGAACTCGAGCCTAAAGAAGTGCGGGTGGTGACGCTTGACCCAGAATTGGGAACATTGATTGCACCACTCGAGGCGTACCCAAATTTTGACCAATGGCGCAACGAAATGACCCCAGGCGAATTCTGGAGTTTTGTGGGCGAAGACTGGGTTAAAGATTTGTTCTTGTCGGAGAAATCGCGTGCCTGATGGTTCATATCTTCAAATTGTGATTGCTTGTGAACACGATTCGGACGCTCGAGTGGCAAAGGGTTTTGCGACACGAATTTTGCGTCAAGAGATACCGTATCTCGAGGATGTACCCGAAGCACTGCCAAGTTGGGTTGGTGTATTGCCTAATTCGGGTTATTTGCGCTGGGCAAGCATTTCTGAGTTGTACAAGACCACTGGATTGCCTGCCACTTTTGGAGTCCGAATGAATGGTCAGCCACCAAAACTCGAGGCTGTAACCGCTTTAAAAGCCTTACGTTTGGCTGAACGCTTAAATCCCGTCGCTACGGTTTTAATGCGTGATATTGACGCTCAGGCTGAACGTGCGGATGGTTTGGAACAAGGACGTAAAGAGTATCAACGCACACCGGTCAATTCAGCAAGCATGAAAATTGTTCTTGGCACGCCCAACCGTTACCGAGAGGCGTGGCTATTGGCAGGATTTGAAGCCACGAACGAACGTGAACGGCAACGGCTTGCAAACGAATGCGCTCAATTGGAATCTTTTGATCCAACAGCCCAGTCCCACCGTTTGCGTGGCGGGGTAGGTCAACCTCGCTGTGCAAAAGATGTTTGGACGCGACTTTCAGAAAACGACTCCGCTCGAGAAGTCTCTTGTTGGGAAAATACTTCGCTCGAAACCTTGCACGCTCGAGGTGCTGATTGTGGTTTGTCTGCATTTTTGAATGAACTTAAAACCAACCTTATTCCTTCACTGCAATAACCTTTAACGCGAAGGGTTAATCAACCATTTCTCGAGCAGTTTTTGATACGAACCGTCAATCTTCATGGTTTTGATTAAATCATTAGCAACCTTTACCAAATCCGAACCCTGCTTAAAGACCATGCCGTACTCCTCGAGCTTGAGTGGTTTGCCCGTTCGCTCGAGGTTTTCAGTTTTGACCAAATAATCCGCGATTGGCGCATCGGTAATGATCGCGTCAATGGCTGCCGACTTTAAATCCATCAGGCTCGATTTGAGGTCGTTGTACGCCTTGATTTGCGCCCCCAGGGGTTTGAGGTACTGGTCGGCGGCGTCAAAGCTGGTCGTGTTGGCTTGAACGCCCAAATTCAACCCTTTAAAGCTGGTGGCTGGATACGTGATCTTTTTTGGATTGCCTTTACGCACCACCAGCACTGGGGCGCTCGAGAAGTACGAATCGGAAAACACCACCCCAGGTTTTTTGGCGATGGCAATACCACTGATTGCCATGTCCACCGCATTTGTGGCGGTGGCTTTCACCAGGGATTCCACGGAAAGGCGTTTAAATTCGATTTTGACACCTAGTTTGGTGCTGAACGCTCGAGCTATATCGGCATCAAAGCCAACCACCTCTTGTTTTTCGTTAACACTTTCAAACGGCGCGAATTGCGGGTCAATGCCAACAATCAACACGCCTTTTTGTTTGACACCCGAGGCATTGATTGCGATTGCAGCACCAAGCACAAGACTCGAGAACACCACAAGACTTTTAAACTTCATGGTTTTAGAATAACGCATCTCGAGAATCTTTAACGAATGCCCATGCGTTTACGAATGTCTTCAATCTTCCAACCCGTCAAGTTCGCCAGCACTTGAGCCTGTGTTTCAAAACGTTTTGGCAGGCTGGCGTTGTAATTTTCGGCGGCTTGGCACGAAGCCTGCCCCTTCCAGGCGTGACGAATCACATAGCGACCTTGAAAGTTTTGATTGTTGGGCGTTTCCCGCAGCATCAAATCTTCTTTGAAGCGCAATTTGCCATATCGCACGTGCAAGCGCGTGACAAAAACCTGTCCGTTTTGACCCGCCCAACCCGCTCCAGCGCTTTGCAATTGCTCGAGCGTCGGCGGCTCGCTGGCACAAGGATCGCACCAACTCGAGTTCCAGGCGTACTCGACAAAGACCGCTTTTTTGTTTTCGCGCTCATAAGCTCGTTTGAACAGCGCGGGGTAGAACTTATTAAAATCTTTTTGAATGTATTCTGGGACTTCCATGTTGCTGGGGATATTGACAGTGCTGTAATTGGCGCTTTCGACCCGACCTTTACGCGTTAACGCATAGACAATCAAATCCTGATCGCCTTTGGCATTCAGCATCCCAAGCTTTAAGGGCAGCATAAAATTAGGACTTTCAAAACTCATTTGTAACGGACGCAAGCTCGAGAAACCCGTTTGATCAAAATTCTCCAGGTTGACTTTTGCCACAAAGAACTTCATGCCCATTTTGATGTACGGCGCGAGGGCACTGCTTGCACCCGTCGGGATGTTGTACTTGTTTTCTTTGAGCCAAGTCTCCAAGCCGTTGCTTTGGGTGGCGGACAAAATCACAATGTCGTACTCGCCCACGGCGTACTGCGCCTCGATGGTGACACCAAGGGCATCGGCTGGTTGAACTGATTTCTGTTCAACACTACCAGAGTTTGTGGCAGTGGCAGACTGAGGCGAGGGCACTTTCAAAACTTGACACGGGTCTTCGTCAAAATATTCGACCAGACGCGGCGCACTGTAAGAATCTAATTTTTGTACCACCGCAGGGTCAATCACCCGAATGTCAGCCTTCTCGAGCACCACGGGCACTGGTACGACCATTGCAAAATCTTTAATGTTCCCCTGGTAATCGCTGACCATCGTGATGTTGGTACGGTTGCCGTCCCTGGCGATAATCACCTGCGAGGACTTGTTGAACAATTTCGCGTCACCCCTAGCAACATAAAAACCACAAAACGCCAATGCCGAACCAGCCAGCATCAGACCAACCGTAAACAGTGTTCGTGTTAACCCTCGAGCCTCGAGTTTCATGATTGACCTCCTGATGATGAGGCTTGAATTGTACGCCTTGAGTTCAGTATTCGTCATGATTGAACCCTCAAGCCTAACAAAAAGGAGCGGAAAAGTTCCGCTCCTCGAGTTCACTTAAAAACTACTTTACAAGCGCAACAAGCTCGCAACGACGGTGGTGGTTTGACCACCGTTGATGGTGAAGGCTTGAACGAAGCCACGGTAACCGGCGGCAACCACGACCAATTCGTGTGTGCCAGCAGGCAGGTTCTTGACGGTCAAGCTGCCATTGGTGCCAATTTTACCGACCAATTGACCATTAATGAACACGCTTGCGCCACGAACGCTGTTGACAATGCTCAAGTTGCCATTGGTGGCAACAGCTTGTAAATTGGCGTTGACGACGGTCACACGACCACCGCTGATGACCACGTTCTGTTGGAAGTCGCGGTAACCGGCAAGGCGCACCGTGATGGCGTACTGACCGGAAGCCAATGGCAATTCGGCGCTTGAGCCTGTCAGGTTGCCCTGGAATTGACCGTTGACGTAGACTTCTGCTCCAGATTGCGAGTTGATGCGAAGCGTACCATTGGTGACGATGGCTTGCAGGTTGCGGGCATCAACCACGGTGGTTTGACCAACGTTGACGTTGACGGTTTGGTTGAAATCGCTGTAACCGTCCAAGGTCACACGAATCGCGTGGTTACCGGCGGTGGCGACACCAGTGATGCTGCCATTGGCAACAAGGCGGTTGTCCACGTAAACGCTCGAGCCATTCGGCGCGAGAATTTGAAGCGTGCCATTTTGTTGCAAGGCGTTCAAACGGGCGTTGACGGCGGTGGTTTGACCAGCGTTGACGTTGACAGTTTGATTGAAATCGCTGTAACCAGGAGCGCTGATGCGAACAGTGTGCGAACCAGGAACGGCGGCAATGCTAACAGGAGCATTACCAATCAGCGTTCCGTCAACCAAGACGCTCGAGTTTGGAGCGTTGCTGGTGATTGCCAGCGTGCCATTGGTGACAGGACGGGCGGTGGTGAAGTCCACGAATGCCGTGGTCCAGTCGGTTGGTGGCAATGGGGTTACAACCACTGCCAAAGGACGTGCCAGACCTTCAGAGCCTTGCACGGTGGCATTGACAAAATTACCGGTTTGAACTTGCGGAATAATGCCTGAGAGATTCAATGGGTTTTTGCTGGCAAGAGCAAAAATCTTTTCTTGACCAAACGGAGCTTGAATGTTCAATTGGTACTTGTCGCCCGAGCCTGGGAAGGTACGGGTTTCGCCGGCACGCAAGAATGGCTGTTGTCCACCTGGGAAACCATTCGGCAACAAGACCGTAATGGCACCAGTGGATTGAATATTGAACACGTAGACGTAAGCATCTTGATTAACGCTGACCGAAACTTTGAGGTTTTCACCCTCCAAGTACAACGGGTTTGCGCCTGCTTTGTTGAGAGCCACCGAGACTTTTAATTCGGTAGGGGCTGGGTTGACGATCACGGCTTGGGGGCGCACTATGGGTTGAGACTGCGCAAAGGCAGAACCCAATCCAAATACACCAGTTAAAAGCGTGACTGTTACGGCTGCAAAATTCTTAACGTTCATTCGTATACCTCCTCGAGCTTTTCAGCTCTGGTCGAACTACCCACACGCTAGCAATGACAATTCTGTACACGGTGAGCCAAGCTAAATAAATCTTTATGAAGTTACCCGACATAAAGATGAGATAAACCTTACCACTGATGAATCAACTTCAGTTTAGGAGCTGGAGGGGTCAAAAATCAAAAAATTCAGAGCAAGCGAGCTGGGACTCGAGCAACATCAACGGTCACAAACCCACAAGAATACGTTGCTGACAGCAAAAATTTGTTTTGCTCGAGAATCACAAACCTGAACATGTTAAGCTTAAACACTGGGGATTACCCTCGAGATCAGGTCAAACCATGCTGGCATCCAAACTGAACGACACCATCACCATCCGCGAAATTTTAGAGTCCGACCTTGCCCTGTACCGCGACCTTAGACTCGAGGCGCTCAGGTTTGAACCTGGAGCATTCAGCGCCGATTACGAAGAAGAACGCGCCAGGGCAGGCTCAGCATGGCTCGAGCGACTGCGGGGCATTGTTCAAGACCCCATGCAAACCCTGTTCGTTGCCGAAGAAAGCGCCGCCCTGATCGGCATGACCGGTATTGCCAGGGGAAAGAGTGCCAAAACCAAACACTCGGCTGGCGTTTGGGGCGTCTATGTCCGCCCTGCCCACCGCGCCGCAGGGATTGCCACCGCGCTGCTCGGACATTCGCTTCTATGGGCGCAACACAACAATGTCACCCGAGTCGAACTGTCCGTCACCACCCACAACGCTCGAGCCTTAACGCTTTACAAACAAACTGGTTTTAACATTTCAGGCACGGTTCATGATGTCATGCGCGTCAACGGACAACCGATAGACGAATTTGTTCTTGAGAAAATGCTGCCAGTGGATTGACACGCACAAGCTGGGCGCGTATTATTTCCAAGCTTCGCTCGAGGTCTTGGGCGGGTACAGAGCCGGGATGGCGGAATGGTAGACGCGCCAGACTTAAAATCTGTTGTCCGTGAGGGCGTGCGGGTTCGAGTCCCGCTCTCGGCACCAGCTAGTCGCTTCAAAGGTAGGACAGCACGTCGTGGCTATGTAGCTCAGTTGGTTAGAGCACACGACTCATAATCGTGTTGTCGCGGGTTCAAGTCCCGCTCCCGCTACGGATACGATT
>JANMUC010000810.1:0-3977 GCA_031391225.1 Deinococcales bacterium | reverse complement strand
TTTGGATAGTTTTTTCGGTACGCTGACACTGAGCGTCACAATCAAATCGCCCTCGCCTCGAGATTGCAGGCGTGGCATTCCCTTGCCGCGCAGCTTCACGGTGTCGCCAGGTTGTGCGCCAGCGTGTACCTCGAGGGTTTGATCGCCGTCCAGCGTTGGCACGGCGAACGTTCCGCCCAGGGTCGCTTGGGCAATGCCAATCGGTAGCACATAATGCAGGTCGTCGCCCTCACGCTCGAGGTGGGCATGAGGCTCGAGTTCTAAAAAGACGTACAAGTCGCCAGCGGGTCCGCCGTTGATGCCTTGGTTGCCCGCGCCAGAAACGCGCAAGCGGTAGCCGCCGTCAATGCCTTTGGGCAGTGTGACTGTGACTTTTTCGGCTTTGATGGTGCGTCCACGCCCGTGACAGACCGTGCAGGGTTCGGGGTTGATTTCGCCCGTGCCGTGGCAGGTCGGGCAGGGCGCTGCGGTCATGAAGTTGCCCAGAATCGTGCGTTGCTGATGCCGCACTTGTCCTTGACCGCCGCAAGTTTGGCAGGTTTGCAAGCCCTTGCCGCCCGGTTCGCTGCGAGCGCCGTTGCAGTGCGTGCAATGCTCGAGCTTATCGACTTCAACAATCACATCCGCGCCAGAACGGGCTTGCTCGAGGCTGATTTTGGTTTCGACTTGCAAATCTTCGCCGCGCTGGGCGCGGTTGCGTCCGCCGCGACCTCTGGTTTGCTGTCCGAAAACATCGCCGCCGCCAAAGACGCTGTTGAACAGGTCAAACAGATCGCCGCCCGCAAAACCGCCACCACCATTAAATGGGCTGCCATTTTGTGGTTCAGAGCCGTACTGGTCAAAATGCGCCCGTTTTTCAGGGTCGGACAGCGTGGCGTACGCCTGGTTGATCTGCTTGAATTTTTCTTCGGCTTCTTTGTTGCCAGGGTTTTTGTCTGGGTGAAATTTTAAAGCCAGCGCACGGTACGCGCGTTTGATCTCGTCGGCGTCAGCACTTTTGCCCACACCCAGTAATTCGTAATAGTCCATAGTGTTTTCTCTCCGCGCTCGAGGTTAGCCTCGAATCCTAATATATTATACAAGGACACTCAAGTTTAAAGAGTGGGTTTATATCACGGTTCGGGTTTCTGGCAGTTTTGGACTGGGGTTCACAGCGACTACAGCCTCGAGTAAGATGTTTGGGCATATTTGAAGGAGGATTTCAATGACACTCATGGCATCACGCAGCAAAGAATTGCTCGAGACTGAATTAAAGTACGACTCTGGTGTGTACACCAAACACGAAATCGTGATTGCCAAAGGGCTGGGGGCAAAAGTTTGGGATGTGGACGGCAACGAGTACATTGACTGCGTTGGTGGGTACGGCGTTGCAAACATTGGTCACAGCAACCCGAGCGTCACCAAAGCGATTCAACTTCAAGCCGAAAACCTGGTGATGTTGCCACAAACATTGCCCAACGACAAACGCGCCGAGTTCCTGGCAGAACTGACCTCGGTCACGCCTGAGGGTTTAAAACGCGTGTTTTTGTGTAATTCTGGCACTGAAGCCGTCGAAGCCGCCATCAAATTTGCTCGAGTTGCTACGGGGCGCGAGAAATTCGTTGCCATGAAGCGCGGTTTTTCGGGACGCAGCTTGGGTGCGTTGGCACTCACTTACGAACCCAAATACCGCGAACCGTTCGGCAAGTTGGTTCACGAAAGCACGTTTGTTACGTACAACGACCTCGAATCACTCGAGGCTGCCATCGATTCTGATACGGCTGCCGTGATTATGGAATCTGTCCAAGGCGAGGGTGGAGTGCGTCCCGGCAATGCCGAATTTATTCGTAAAGCCAGGGAACTCTGTACCAAACACGGCGCGTTGCTGATCTTGGACGAAATTCAAACGGGTTTTTGCCGTACGGGTAAAATGTTCGGTTTCCAAAACTTTTGTGACTCGAGTTGCGAAGGGAAAGTCTCTTGCGCTCTCGAGGGTGGTTGCGAGGTCAAACCCGACCTGATGACCCTAGCCAAAGCAATGGCGGGCGGTGTGCCAATCGGGGCGCTCGTCATGACCGACGCAGTGGCGAATGCCATGCCAAAAGGTGGTCACGGCACAACCTTTGGCGGCAATCCGCTGGCAATGGCGGCAGGTACCGCCGCGATTCGTTTTATGAAAGAAGCCAAACTCTCCGAACGCGCCTTTGAAAATGGCGAATACTTCCGCAGCGAATTGCGCAAGATCAACTCGAGCAAAATCAAAGAAGTCCGAGGTTTGGGCTTGATGATCGGCATGGAGTTAAAGGAACACAGTGCCCCCTACATTCACGCGCTCGAGCACGAGCATCATATTTTGGCGCTGCAAGCCGGTCCAACCGTGATTCGGTACCTGCCGCCACTGGTCATTGACCGCGCCGACATTGACCGCGTGGTTGCCAAAACCGCCGAGGTGCTCGAGAAAATTGATGGCAAAAATGCGAAATAGAGTCTAAAATTGTCTTCTGGGGGCGCAAAACATTGCGCTCTTTTTGTTTTGTTTGTGCGAATTGAACATCGACTCAAAACTTCCTTTGCTAGACTTCCAAGAATGAAACTGGCTCATTTCATCCTCAGCCTTTTAGGTATTGGTATTGTTACCACGACGCTCAGTTCTGGTGCTTTGGCACGCCCTATTTACAACGCAATCATGGAACACCAATACGGCATTCGTGAGGACAAAGAAGCTCGAGCCAGCACATGCTTGTACTGTCATACCGACCTTGAAGGCAGCGATTGGAATTCTTTTGGGTTGGAACTGCGAAACACGTTTAGAAATGAAGGTGCGAAACGCGTTCCCGAATCGTTGTACTTGGTCCTGAAACGCGATAAAGATTCCGACGAAGACGGCTACAAAGACCTGCTCGAGGTGTTTGCCAAAACCCTGCCAGGCGATCCAGAATCAAAACCTTTGCAACCGGCAGATGAACTCGAGGATGATTTGGAGGCTGAAGGCGGCGTGGATTTGTTTAAACCTCTGATTGCACGTCAGTAACCCCGCATTTCAAGAATCCCTCGAGTGATTTTGGCTCGAGGGATTCTTTAACCAATTCCAGCATTTTTTGCCATCCAAATTGCTTCCGAACGGTCTGCCACCTGAAGTTTAGAAATAATATTGCTGACATAATTCCGTACGGTTTTAGGACTTAAATCAAGTCGCTGGGCAATGATGGTATTGCTGCACCGCGCTGCGATCAACTCGAGAATCTCACGTTCTCGAGGGGTTAATTCTGGAAATGCGGGCGAGGACACTGGACGGGTCGCCGCAAAATAACGCATGATCCGTTCGGCAGCGCCAGCCCCAAAAATGGCTTCACCCCTGGCGACCCCACGAATCGCTTGGGCAATCTCGAGTTGACTTGCGCCCTTTAACAAATACCCTTGCGCCCCAGCCCGAACCGCCGCGAACACCGAATCGTCGTCTTGGAACATGGTCAGCATCAAAATTTGAATCCGAGGGTTCTGAGCTTTAATGCGCCGCGTGGCTTCGATGCCGTTCATCGACGGCAATTGAATGTCCATCAGGATCACATCGGGTTGTAATTCGGACACCAGCCGCAAGGCATCTTCGGCGTTCGTTGCCTCACCGATGACCTCGATGCCCGCTTCAAGTTCGAGCAATAAACGCAAACCGCTGCGTAACACCGGATGGTCGTCCACAATAAAAACACTGATCTTATCCATTTTTCCTTAACGGCAACCATGCCAAGACTCGAGTTCCGTTTTCTGAAGTGATCTCGAAGTGACCTCCGAGTTCGGTCGCACGTTCACGCATTGAATGCAGCCCAACGCCACTGGCTCGGGCGATGGAAATACCAATGCCATCATCTCGAATCTCGAGCAACAAACCAGTTTCGTCACGGTGTAATTTTAATGTGACATGCTTGGCTCGAGCATGTTTTGCGATGTTATTTAGCGCCTCGCTGGTAATACGAAAGACTGCCACCTCCACCGCCGCCGGT
>JANMUC010000797.1:0-8748 GCA_031391225.1 Deinococcales bacterium | reverse complement strand
GAATGCCCAAATAATTTGGAAAATCTTGAGAGCGTGTTAAAATCTCTTTAGGAGGTCCAATATGAAAGTGAAAACCATTGCCAGTCAACAAAAGGTGCGTGCCTCGAGCACAAAAAAACTGCTGTAATTACAGCGAATCATCGCCAGGATTCAAACCACACCAGTGCAATAAGGCAACTCGCAATCCAGCAACTTCAAGATTTCCTGTGGCGACAAGAACCATCACTGTGGTGGCTGCTTGCGTTATTGGGCGTTTAGGATATCCATTCAACTCCAAAATTAAAAGCATTGTCACGAGCGCTGTTCGTTTGTTAGCATCGTTAAAAACATGGTTTTGGGCGATGCTAAAACCCACCATCGCGGCTTTTGTAAACAATGTCGGATACGAATCCTCACCACCAAAACCCTCAACAATTTTGTGCAATGCACTCTCGAGCAATCCTGTATCACGAACACCTGACAATCCTTCGGATTCAACCAGAATTTTGTCATGAAGTCGAATAACAGTCGCCACCGTAGGATACTTGTAACCACGATGGCGAAATATTGGCTTGTTCGATTTCAAGTCGTTCAAAGTTTGGCGAGCACTTTCAAAAGTTTACTGTCTTGTTTGACCCGCTTTTCAATCAGGCGATCCATTTTTGCCCAAGTCATTTCAGTGTCTTTAACAGGTTTTTTTGTGCTCGAGGCACGCACCTTTTGTTGACTGGCAATGGTTTTCACTTTCATATTGGACCTCCTAAAGAGATTTTAACACGCTCTCAAGATTTTCCAAATTATTTGGGCATTCCCTTGCTGACCCCAATCGGAAATTCTTGCGCCATGCGTTCAATCGTGCGTTGCGCGGTGGCTTCTGCCATTTTCGCAAACGCCCGCCCGCCCCATTTTTCGGCTACCGGCAGCTCAAGGTGAACTTCGGCACGAAGGTGGTAGTGGATGCTCGAGCGGAGCGAGGCACTTGAATCATTACTGCTCGAGGTTTCGCCCGTGCTGGTCACACGACCTTCACCGTTGACCGCCGCCCAGAACTTGCCGTCAAGTTTTTGGGCAATCAAATTTGCGCCGCCTGGCACTGACTCGAGCGTCGATTTAAAATCGAGCAATCTTTCGCCCAGGAACGGCACTTCAATGCGCAAATGCGCGAAAACCTCATGTCCTTCAATCCGTAAATTTCGGATAAACGAAACATTCTCGAGGCTCTTTTTGACATCCCGAATAAAGGCAATGCCCTCAATAGCACTGCCAGGAAACGGAATGTCAAATTGGCGATCCACGTGAAGGATCATCAGTCAATCCATTCGACGGTCAGTTCGCCTTTTTTGGCGGCGTCGGCAATTTCGGTATCGGTTGCACCGCGCAATTTGGGCAATTCTTTAAAGCTGCTGGTGTTGGTGGCGTATCCCATGCGCACAATCACTTTTTCCGTGCCCTCCTCTTTGCCCATCTTCCAGACCAGATTGCTCGATAGGGCTTCGATGCTGGCAGACAACGCACCGATGTCTGGCACCGCAGGCGTTGCAAAATCGCTTTGTCCAAACTCGAGCGGTTCGGGCGACTCGAGTTCTTCTTCGGTTAAGAGTCGGTGGTTGATTTCATCCATACAAAAAGCGTACCTGAGGTTTGGTTTTGCGGCAAGGACGCCAGACACTTACAAACGGTACAACTCGAGCGCATTGTCGTGCAGGATGCGGCTTGCCCCCCATTCGGCTTCGGAACTTGTCAGGTCGTTGTCGGCAACGGTCAACTCGAGCGCCTGCCCAATGATGCGCCGCCCGTGTTTGGCAGCCAGCCAGAACAATTCTGGGGTTCTGGAGGCATCGGTGGAGAACAAAATTTTGCTGATCGGCGCAAGGTGCAGGGCTTCTCTGGCAGAGGTCAGCATGGCGTGGCTGCTCATGTAGGGTATTGTCAAGCCCAAATCCATAAATGCCCCAGGGTAGACGCTGGCGAGGTATCCTGCCTCGCGTACGAAGGGGTAACAGTGCAGCATCACGACACGCAAACCAGTCAATTCCGACGCTTCAAAAATTGGGCGCAAATGCAGGGGGTTGGCAAGGCGCAAATCCAAATCTGGGTCGCCGTAACCCGTATGAAATTGAATCGGTAATCCCGTTTCTGCCCCGACCCGCAAACCCGTCCAAAGCATTTCATCGAGCAATGCCTTGTCGTTCACCCTTGGCGCAATGCCGGGTTCAGTCGCATATTTGAGGCTCGAGTAGGCTTGTTCCAGGCTTCTGGAATCGTGGCGTACGATCTCAAGTCCAGTGCGGTAGGCAATAATACTTTTTAAACCCGCCAGACTTGGGGCAGTCTCACGCAGCATTTGCTCGAATGCCATCATCAAACCGACCCAAGTGTCGTGCAACGGTACGAGTGCCGCAAGTTCAGTCTCGAGTCTTAAAACGCGTTTGCATGGTAGCCCAATCGTGGTGGCGTTCTCCGCAATGGGTTGCATTACCTCGAGCCAGATGCCGTCATCGACCAACACTTGTTCGATGCCCGTTTGAGCCAACATTGCCCGTGCCAAATCGCTGTAATCCCAGGACGATCGAGATTCCATCACCGCCGCTCGATTTGGTTCGCAACCGTAAAAACCTGCCAGTTCCCGAATTGAACGCCGCGCGAAAATCACATCAGGCACAAATTTCTCGAGCATGGTTGGGTCGTAAGCCTCAGAAAAAAAGGCTTCAATGGGCGTGCTGCGCCAGATTTCCTCGCGGAACAGGGCGTGCGCGTGATGGTCCAGAATTGGGATGTGCTCGAGATTCATGGTTTGCCCCTTCACAATCAAACATCAGTTAATCCGCCACTCGAGCTTGGACTGCCCAAGCCCTGGCAATCATCGAAATCGACCCGTCAGGGAGAACCGGAATTCGTTCTTTAAGGCTTTCTCGAAGGCGAACCCTGGCAGGTTCCTCGAGTGACATGGCGTAGGCGGGCGCAGAGCCTTGTCCACCCAAAAATGGCGACCAGTAATCCTCAAAATTTACAAACGGGGTTGGGATGTCAATTGCCCTGACCTCGATCTGCTCAAGTTTGGCAGCCGCAAACAGTTCGGTCAACGCCTGTGGTTTACAGATTGAAAAACGCAGACCCTCGTCCAACGCAGCAAGGTTAGGATCAAGTTGAACGGCTGCATCCCAAAAGTAGCGCATCAATTCCATTTTTTCGGCGTAATCCCATACGTATGCCCCAACAATGCCACCCTTGGCCGTAACCCTTGCCATCTCGACAAGTGCGGCGGCTTGATCTGGAACAAAATTGAGCACCAAGCCAGTAACAACCACATCCACACTGGAATCTTTTAAGGGGATTGCCGTGGCATCGCTGCGATAAAACGTGATTCGCCCCTCGAGTTGCCGCCGTGCAGATTCAAGAAATCCCTCAGAAGGTTCAACACCAACAACCAACAACGGCGAGCAAGCATCCAGAATGGCAGCGCAGATTGCTCCCGTCCCACAACCGAGGTCCAACCACCGCTGACCAGACGGCACATTCAGCCAGTTCAAAAACAATGGTGCAACTTGGCGACTCCAGCGACCAACGTATCGCTCATAGGGATCACCGCGCTCCCAAACATCTGACACTTGCCGCTTGTTCACATTCTTGCTCCTCGAGGATGATCAATACACGTAGCGGTGTTTGGGAATTTCTTCGTCTGGATGCTCCGTAAAATACGAGGCTTCAGCTTTGCGCACCGCAATAAAACTTTGCGCCAAACCACCCAACGCCGTCAACAGCACTTCATCTCGCTCGAGGTTGGCAATGGCTTCTGAAAGATTCCCTGGAAGTTGGGTGATGCCTCGAGATTCACGTTCAGCCTCCGACATTGCTCCTGGCGCGGTTTGCAGGGGTTCTCCAGGCTCGAGTTTACGTTTGATGCCGTCGAGCATTGCCGCAATCAAACCTCCGAGTGCGATGTACGGGTTGGCGCTGGCATCGCAGGTTTTCAGTTCAAAATTGGTGCTTTTGCCATTTTCATCCGCGCTCGGCAAAAGGTGCGTGCTGGCTACACGCACACTCGCCTCGCGGTTGTCCAAGCCGTAGCAGGCATACGCCCCCGCCCACCAACCAGGTTGCAAACGCTTGTACGAATTCACACTCGGCACAGTCAGGGCGCACAAGGCTGGCAGATGCTCGAGCACCCCTGCAATGGCGTGGTACGCGAGTTTGGAAAGTTTGATCGGGTCGCCAGCCTCAAAAAAAGCGTTCTTGCCATGCTGCCAGAGCGAAACGTGCAAATGACACCCGCTGCCCGTACTACTAACAATCGGTTTTGCGGCAAACGATGCCTTGAGTTTGTGCTGCGCGGCAATACCTTTAACAATCGTTTTAAAAATCACTTGCTGATCGGCGGCTTTCACCCCCATACTCGGCGCAATACTGATCTCTTGTTGACCCGTTCCAGCCTCGGGATAGTACATTTCGGGCGTCAGCCCCACAGCCTCGAGCGCATCCAGAATTTCATCAATCACCAGTCTCGAGTTTTCAAAGGCATCCAGCGTGGCGTAATTGCTCGAGTCGAGTGGTGTGTCGTCAACGTTAAACAAGAAAAATTCGTTCTCAAAACTCGAGAAGACCTCAAAGCCAAGTTTTTGCGCCTCGATCAACTGCGATTTCAGAAAGGTGCGCGGACAATGCGTCCAAGCTTCGCCAGCCACCGTCACCATATCGCCCAAAAGCATTGCGCTCTCAGGGGCAAACGGCAAAACGGTAAACGTCTCGAGGTCAGCCATAATTCGTGCTTCACCGACGGCAGAAAGCCCAGTTTCGGCAATCACCGCATCGAACATCATCGGTAAGCCTTGCTGCCCAACCGTCAACCCGACGCCCGCCCGCAATGCCCCCTCGAGTCCACCACGCCAAACCGCTTTGCCTCGAGAAATGCCTGCATTATCAACCCAACAAAAACGGGTTAAACGCGGCGGGTTTTGAAGGATTTGATCTTTGGTCATGGACAATCCTGACTTTACAAGCTCGAGCTTCCGAGTTTGAATTTATGGTCAATTGCTAATTGCTAACTGCTATTCGCTAATCGCCACCACTCGAGCTGGAAAGCCGCTTCCGCCACGCGGTTTCGCCCAGGTTGCCATGACCAACGCCCCGTGCTCAGGGACTTTATCCAGGTTCGTGAGTAATTCAATCTGCCAACGGTCAAGACCCAAAATATAACTCTCGAGCGCCCAATTGCTGTCGGGTTGACTGGTGGCAATACCGCCGTCGGTATCGGTGGTTTCATGCCCCACCGCCGTAATTTGGCGCTGTTCGAACAGACACTCGAGCACCTCTTTGGACCAACCAGGGAAATGCTGCACGCCGCTCGCGTCACGGTTTGCCATCGCTTCGGTGTTCGCCCAGCGTTTGCTCCAATCGGTGCGCATGGCAACAAACGACCCCGCCGGAATCTGCCCGTACTTGGCTTCCCAAGCGTGAACATCTTCGAGCTGAATGCAGTAATCAGGATTCACTTGAACTTGTGCCACCACGTTCAAGACCACCAGCGGCAAGAGCATCTCCTCTACCGCTAACTCTGCCACATTCCGCCCACCCGCGTGCATGTGAAGCGGCGGGTCAACGTGCGTTCCCCACTGTCCAACAAAGGAATACTGATGAATCTCGAACAGCATTCCATCCTCGAGTTTTAAGAAATTGCTAATCTGCTGGTCTGGAAGCGCCGAAAATTTTGGTTGCCCAGGAAAGAATTCGTGCGTTAAATCCGTGAATTTCGCAGTCTTGAAGTGTTGATTGTAAACATCCCAGAGCTTCATGAAACACTCCTTATTGCCAATGGTTTCTCGAGAAAACTGATTCAAATTCTCGAGAAACCAAACTCAAATGCTTTCACGAATCGCTATGGTTTGGGCACATACCCGGGAACCATCTCCGCCGCCAAAAACAATGCCTTGTTCTTCACGCCGATCACGGTCACACCTTTTTGTGGCACGCGTACGCCTGGGGAATACGTGATCGTTCCCGTCACGGCTTTTAGTCCTTTGGTGGCTGCCAGCGCATCACGAATTTTTGCGCCCTCGGTGGATTTGGCGCGTTTGATCGCATCTGCAATCAAGTACACCGTGTCATAACCCAGCGCCGCAAAAGCATTATCGGGGTCTTTGGAAAATTCTTTTTTGTACGCCCCAATGAATTTTTTGACGCTCGAGCTGCCAAATTTCGCGTCCATCAAAGCGTGCGTGGTGAAGTAAACGTTGTTCGCGGCAGCCCCGCCGACTTGAACCAGCAACGGCGTGTCATAACCGTCACCACCAACAATTGGCTGCGTGATGCCAGCTTGACGCATTTGCTTGACCAGCGTTCCGATATCGTCTGGCAGCGCCGAAACGAACAACATGGCAGGTTTGGTTTTTAAGGCTTTGAGTTTGGTGATTTGCGCTGCGAAACTCTTGTCACCCGATTTATACGTATCCTCGAGCGGGATTTTACCGCCGCCCTTCAAATACGCATCTTTAAAGAATTTACCGAGCAGCACAGTGTATTCCGAGCCTTTATCGATCAGCAGGTACGAGGTTTTGGCTTTCAGGTTTTTCAAACTAAATTCTGCACCCACTGCCGCTTGAACGTTGTCACCAAAAGGCGCAAGGAACATGTAATCGCCAATTTGACTTGGCAGCAACGGGCTGGTCGCGCCTGCGGTGACAAATGGAATGCCTGCCTTTTGGGCTATCGGTCCGAGTGCCAAGGCGCTGTCCGAATCGGTAAAACCACCGATTGCCACAACCTTGTCCGAGTCAATCATCTGGCTGGCAAGGTTGGTGATCGTCGCAGGATCGGTTTTGCCGTCGTATTCGACCAGTTCAAGCTGTCGCCCGAGCACACCGCCAGCCGCATTGATTTCCTTTGCCGCCAATTTTGCACCGTTGCTGGCAGGAACATCGAGCGAACTCATGCTGCCTGTCAAGTTGTACGCATTACCAATCTTGATCGGATCACCCTGCGCTCCCGAAAAACCTGCCAACAACGCGAGCATGAGCACCGATACCCCAGTAAATCCCAGAACTGTTTTGACTTTCATACCCTCTCCTTTCATTTCGCTCGAGAAACCCCGAGTTGAAATCCAAAAAAATGGCGTGTACGTCGTTCAAAATTCTTGATTTTAGTTAACGAGATGAAAAATTCGACCCAATCCAAGCCGAATCAGATGTTGTTTTCGGTGTGCTCGAGTCTTCCATACGCCATCATACCGAACCCAGTCGGTGAAATGTCGAGACGAAAAATCTAACTCGAAGATGCTTGAACCTAGATTACTTCTTAACCATAAAACGCACCTGTCTTGATCCCAGGATGCACCTCACGGGCGGGATCGCTGGCGGGCATGGGATCCTCAAAAAAATCAATAAAATTCCCTTCTCCCGCTGGCGGGAGAAGGCGACCCCGCCCGCTAGGTGCACGTTTGGGGTCAAGAAGGTCGGGGATGAGGGTGGCAGAAGTATTCGCTGATTTTGTGTATCTCGAGCAAATTATTTTAAGAACGGAATTGCACTAAACTTTGATCCAAGAATGTCCTTGCTGGGAATGTTCAACCAATTCTCGAGCGCTGTGGTGTAGACCTGCCTGAAATCGGTGGTGAACCTGGGGTCGCCGTCGTCAAGTTTCTCGAGGTCGGGGTATTGTCCGTACAAGCCGCCTTTCACGCCCTTGCCGAGCGCGAACATCAATCCTGCCTTGCCGTGATCGGTGCCGGCGCTGGCGTTCTCGGCTAGGCGGCGTCCAAATTCGCTGAAGCCCATCACCAGCACGTCATCTTCGCGCCCTTGGGCTTTCAGGTCGGCGCGGAAGGCAACCAAGGTTGAGGACAGCAACTCGAGCAGGGCGGGTTGGTCTTCCATCTGTCCGGCGTGGGTGTCAAAGCCTCCCAGGGAGGTGTAGAACACCCTTGGTCCGACATCGGCGGCAATCATGCGGGAAATGTCGCGCATCGAATTGACAAAACCGTGTTGGTCTTCTGGGTAAGCCGACCCTGCCTTGTATTTGCCAACACCTTTTTGCACTTTTGTGATGTCATCAAACATTTGCACGGTGGCTTTGCGCAGCACTTCAGCACGTCCTGGCAGGGGATTGCCGAACAAGATATCGGTGCTGGCTTTGACTTCGGGGTTCAGTTTCAATTGAAATTTGTCAACGCTGTCGATGCTCGGCAAGATCATGTCCGAACCCCGCAGGGCGAGGGGCGTGGTGTTGCCAAAGTTGGTGGCGCAAAACGGATCGCCGTACTTTTCGGCAATTTTACCAATCCAACCGTCGGTCTCTCGGGCGGCGGGGTCGGCAGTGTGCCAGATTGCCATGCTTTCAAAGTGGCTGCGGTTTGGGTTGGGGTATCCGACACCTTGCACCAGTGCCAATTCGCCGTTGTCCCAGAGGTTCATGAATGGCTTTAAAGCGGGGTTAAAACCCACGTCGCTCGAGAGGGTCAGCACGTCTTTTTTGCCGATGGCAATGCTGGGTCGCGCCGCGTAATATGCGCCGTTGGTGTAAGGCACGAGGGTATTGAGCGCATCATTACCACCCGAGAGTTGAATCACGACCAGGGTTTTGCCTTTGCCGATGGCGGCTTGGGCGGTACGGGTCAGAAATCCTGGTGTGCCAACGCCTGCTGCCAAGCCCAGAAATGATGTTTTCAAAAAATTGCGTCGGTTCATAAAAAACTCCTTTGACCAGCAGCCTCTCGAGGGATCAAATTAAACTCGAGTAACGCAGTGTTTGTCGAGTACGCAATCTGGAATTTTGGCGTCT
>JANMUC010000768.1:0-14671 GCA_031391225.1 Deinococcales bacterium | reverse complement strand
TGTACGAGTTGGGCGATTTGGACGGCTCGTTGTTTGAATACAATTTGCTCTCCAATCTTCAACCCGAACGCATGGAACCCTACTATCAGCAGGGTGTGATTCTGGCACGCCAACAAAAACCCGATGAAGCCATCGCGGTCTTTAACAAAGCCATAGATGCAGGCAAAAAACTGAAGGTCGAACCCGATTTATTGGTCAACACATACCTGGCGCTGGCATCGCAACAACGCCTCAAAAAAGATTACTCCAATTTGGTCAACACCTACAATGCAGCTCTCGAGTTGCGCCCAGGCGATCCAACCTTGCTGCTCGGGAAAGCCCAAGCGCTTGCCGACGCGGGGCGTCCCACCCAAGCTGTTCAGGTCGCCTCGAGTATCCTCAACAAAGACCCTGGCAATGTCAGCGCCAGTTTGTTGGTTGCCGATATTTACGCCGAACAAGGCATTTATGACCGCGCGATACGTCAACTCAACAGGTCTTTAGAGGTTGTCAAAGACCAAAAATCTCGAGCCTTGCTGTTTTTCAAACGTGGCTTGATCGAATTTAAAGCTGGGAAATCCAAAGACGCTATTTTCTCGTTGACGGCTGCAACCAAAGCCAATCCAGACTTGTTCGAGGCGCAATACAACCTCGGCGTGTTGTTGCTGCCCGATTCACCCAGCGATGCCTTGGCTCACTTCAGCGCCGCCGCACGTTTACACCCCGAAGACGGCGAAAGTTACCTTGGTATCGCCAACGCCCAAGAGAGCCTAAAGCAGTACAACGAAGCCTACGCCGCCGCCAAAACCGCCCTTAAATTCCTCAAAGACGACAAACTTAAAGCTCGAGCACAATTTGTTGCAGGTCACAGTGCGTATCTGAACAATAAATTTTCTGATGCAAGCCTCGCGTTTCAAGGCTTAACCGAACAGAACCCTGACAATGCCCAGAATTTCCAGTGGTTGGGCTTAAGCCTGTACCAACTCGGCGATTTCACCAATTCAATCGTGGCATTTCAACGCGCCGTAACCCTTGATCCCAAAAACATTGATGCTGCGGTCAATCTTGGCAATGCCTACCTCGGCGCAAAAGATTGGGGCAACGCCGAAAACACGTTCCGCAACGCCGTTCAAGCCAAACCCGACCTTCCAGAAGCCCTATACGGCTGGGGTGTGTCCTTGGTCAACCTCAAGCGGATCGAAGAAGGACGCGTGCAACTCGAGAAAGCCCTTAAACTTGGTTATGAACCTGCCCGTAAAGCCCTGGCAGCCTTGCCCAAGGCGAGTAAATAATTCATGGGTGTTGCCAGCACAAACTTTAACCAGTTTTGGAGCGTTTCATGGAGTTTTTAAGACGCAACTGGGTTGATCTGCTCATGGCGTTGTTGATTGCCGCAGTGATCGCAGCCGTGTTGTTCTTGCTGCTCAGTGGCGGAAAATTGTTCAGACCTGCCAACAACACGGTGACCAGCACACCAACAAATGTCAGCACGCCTGTTGTCGCACCACCAAACACCACCAAACCCAGCAGCCCAGAGATTCCTGCAAACACCAACAAACCAACCCAAGCTGTCGCTGCAACAAAGCCCCCGACCTCGAGCAACACCAAACCCACAACAAAACCGACAACCTCGAGCAATTCCAAACCAGTTTCGAGCGCCACCAAAGCAGCAGTTAAACCAAGCGCCAAACCTACAAACACCAAACCTACAAACACCAAACCAATTAATGTTGCCGAAGTCCCAACTCTCAAAACAACGGCTCAAAAGCCACTTGCGACCAAGACCAAACCTCGAACAACCACAGCCGTCAAACCAGCTTCAAAAACCGCCGCACCAGTTGCCAGCATCAAACCTCGAGCGACCACCGCCAAAAACCCGTCATCAAATCTCAAACCAAGAAAACCCGTCTCGTCAGCCACCAAACCAAGCTCGAGAACTTCATACCTCAGCAGTTACCGCATCGTGGTCGCCAGTTACAAAACCCAACCTCGAGCCGAGACTTTTGCCGCTCAAGTTCGCCGCCAGGGTTTTCCTGCCCGAGCCGTCCTTTCGCAATACTTGTATTTGGTCATTGTTGGACCGTACAGCAGTCAAAACAGTGCAGAGAGCGCTTTTGCTCGACTCAAAACCGCTTACCCAGGCGCGGTACTCTATCGACCCGACGGATCACGTTCGGGCAGCAGCAATAAAAAGAGCACACCACGCAAAATCATGGAAGGCTCGAGCAGTAAACCCGCAACGCTGAATTCCACAATGGCAAAACAACCCGTTAAAGCCTCAATGACCGCAACCAAAAACGTGGCTCAAAAAACGGAAGCCAATCCAAAAATCGAGACTGCTTACCTTCAAGTTGGCGCATTCAAAAACGCTGCCAGCGCCAGTCCACTCCTGATCAACCTGCGCAAAGCGGGCTACACCGCCAGGTTACGTGTATCTTCCAACGGCGTCACCCGCGTCGTGATTGGACCCCTCACCGGCACACCACTCGAGCTAGCCCGCAACGACTTGCGATCTCGAGGACTTCAACCTTTTACAATACGATAAAATTATGGCACAAACATTGAAAACAGAACTCAGTATCCCCACCGCGACCATCTCCAGACTGGTCACGTACCTTCGTATCCTCACCAACCTCGAGAAATCTGGGGTCAACCGCACCAGTTCGGATCAACTCGCCGAAGAAGCCCAAGTCAGCGCCTTTCAAGTCCGCAAAGACCTGGCATACTTCGGACGTTTCGGCACACGCGGCATGGGCTACACCGTCCTGACCTTGCGACGCGAACTGCAACGCATCCTCGGACTGAACCGCCACTGGAACGTCGTCATCATCGGCATGGGCAGGCTCGGACAAGCCCTGGCAGACTACCCAGGCTACAAAGAAAACAACCTTTACGACTTCAACCTGAAAGGACTGTTCGACATTGACCCCACAAAAATCGGCATGACCATGCACGGAATCACCGTCAGTCACGTGAACGACCTCGAGAAACTCGTGCGCGAGCAAAATATTGACATGGGATTCTTAACCGTTCCGGTCGAAAAAGCCCAGGATGCGGCAGATGCACTGATCAAAGCCGGAATTAAGGGTATCCTGAATTTCGCACCAACCGTTCTCGAGGTTGGCGAAGATGTTGCGGTAGAACAAGTGGACTTTATGGCGGGTATGAAAAGACTAGCGTTTTACATACTCAACCCACACTTAAAAGCGCTCAAGGAGGACGAGGAATGAAGCTGAAATTTATTACTATTCTGGGTTTCATGGGCATGATCACTGCATGTAATAGTTTGCAAGGACCAAGTGCAGTCATTTACGCATCTTTTTCTGATGTCAGTGTTGACATTACTCGAAATGCAACCACTGGTTCGTATAGTGTTTTGCTTAACCCAACAACCATCACATTTCAAGCTGCCGCAGGTTCTTTGGGCGCAACTGTGGAAACCTACTCGGCGCGTTTCTTAGATGGAGCAGGTCAAACTGTGAGTGGTGAGGTTGTCACAGACTCGTTAAATGTAGTTGTTGAACCTGGTTTAAGCTGCACTGATGGTACTGGGAGTCAATGCACCGTCTTTAGTAAAGGATTGACTTACGTTGCCGGTCCACAATCGAATGCCACAACTTCAAAACCATTATCAAATTATGAAACGGCATTGAACTGGTTCGCAGCATATAATTCTTCAGGAACTCCTCCGGGTGATTGGCGTATCGAACTGACGTTTAAAGGGAAAGATGCAAATCGATTCCCAATTTCGTGGGTTGAAAAACCAAGCCTTCGTTTTAACGTTAAATAAATTGAGGAGTAGCCATGAAAAGATTTGCCCCACTAGCATTATTAAGTATTTTATTTGTTGCGTGTCCGCCACCTGTTAATAAATCTGCTCCAAGTATAAGCTTCGCAAGTTTTGTCAATACTGTTTCCGGTGTTACCATCCCAGGCTCGAGCACCACCTTGCCAACCAACTTCGTTGCCCAAATTCGTTCTGGCGACGAGGACAAAGTTGTAGACGTTCAATGCTTGCTTGACGGTGCTAAAATTACCTCGAGTGTTGCTTATCGTGCCAATTGTGCTTATGCAGTTGTTGGGACAAATGCAACTTTAAGTGCAACCGCAAGCAATCCCAGCAATTTATTATCTACCATCACCAAAAGCGTAACAATTGATAACACTGCACCAACTGCCAGCAGCCTTCAAGTTGGCTCGAGCAACTTTGATCCAGCAACAGGAACATCTTTTAACACCACCGTAACCTTAGATACAACTTCATTGTTAAAAGTCACAAGTAGTGATCCCGATGTTCTGCAAACATTTATTGAACTTGATGGTAAACGTCTTGCCGAAGCAGCAGGAAATACAGTGCAGTACAGTCTTAACATTATAGATTCTTCACCTTTTGGACTCAAATTTGGTGTGGTTGATAAAGCTGGAAATATCTCGAGATACACTGTTTTGGTTGCAGTAAATAAAATTACAGGTGACGGTGTGCCTCCTGTTGTAAGTATCGCTAGCCCAGCAAATGCAGTCACAGTCAGCGGGAATTTAATCGTAACAGTTAATGCAAATGACACAGGTGGAATTAAAAAAGTGACTTTGGTTGCTAACAATAATCCTGTTGCCAATGCAACACCTCAAAATGGTGACCCCAGTGTATCATTTGCACTTGATACTCTTAAATTTGAGAATGGTTCACTAGAGTTAAAAGCTATTGCAGTTGACAACAGCGATTTAAGCACCACCTCAAATGCTGTCACTGTCAGTGTTAATAATGTTCAAGGTCCTGTACTTTCAATTGCTTCACCCAGCAATAACTCCGAGGTCGGTGGTCAAACGATTGTTGCAGTCAATATCTTAAAACGTGCTAGCGGATTTACTTATGCAACTCCAGCAGAATGCACTGCGGCAAGTCTGGCAAGTGACTGTGGAAGCATTAAAGTAGATTTGATTGACTACCGAGGCACAATTGTTGGCACTAAATTTATTGCTACAGCAAACCCAGCTAGTACCAAGCTCTTTGAATCTGGTACTTTTGATTTAAGTGCTATTCCAAATGATTTTTATACATTTCGTTCTTCTGTGAATGTGATTGTTGCTGGGGAAATAACACCAACTAAACTTTCTGACGAAGTAATAATTCGTAATAAAAACACCAGTCAACAACCACCTGCTATTATTATTACCAACCCAATTCGGATTAACGAATTACAAACCATATTGCCAGTCTTTGGTCAACCTTTTGGTTTTGTGGTTGTCGAACTCTCCGATAATTCGGGATTGGATTCTGTAGAACTTCGTGCTACCTGTGATTCTTGTGCTAGTGGTAGTGGACCAGTCAATGCACTTGAACAGTATGTAAAACTAGAAGGGTCTGCTGCAAAAGTTGCTTTGCGTCTGGATGCAGACGGTACACCATTCTTACCCAATGGGGACTACACCTTACGGGTTGTTGCTCAAGACCTTGGAAGCAACCGCAATATCCAAGAGGTTAAAGTCAAAATCAATCGCGATCCAGGTTATGTTAAGTTAACCTATGTTGACACACCAGGACTAGCCACTACAAAATTTAGTCCAGGCTCTGGAAAGTGTACTGTAACGGGTTTAGACGCAACAAAGCGTTATCGTGTAGCTTCATGGTTTATTAACCCCGTTGGGAAATATTCTTTCCGTGATGATTCAGTAACAAATGAAACATCTGTAGGAATCAGCTCTGCATTTAATTTTGAAGGGAATTGGTTATGCTTCTCACAAGTTACCAATGTGACAGATGGTCGAGTAGATTGGGTCGAGGATGGTTTTAGTGTTGTAGCGTTATAATCGGTTGATATTTAGCTCAAAAAAAGTCCCTCGAGAGCCTTTCAACTCTCGAGGGACTTTTTCTTGCCCCTAGCGTTAGACTATTCCCATGAACATCCTTGCGATTTTCGCCCACCCCGATGATGAGATGGGTTGCACTGGCACTTTGGCAAAGCACGCTGCTCGAGGGGACACCGTGAAGCTGGTTTGGACGACTTACGGCGAACTGGCTTCGCAGTTTGGTGATGCGCCCCACGAGGAAGTCCGCCAAGTGCGGGAAAATCATGGGCGTGAAGTGGCGACCATGATCGGCTCGAGTTACCAGTTTTTTGACATGGGCGACACCCGCATGTCGGGTTCTCGAGCGGAGGCGCTTGAACTTGCGCGGTTGTACTGCGAGTTCAAACCCGATGCGATCATCACTTGGGATGATTTCAACCGCCACCCTGACCACCGTGCAACAGCAAAAATTGCTTTTGATGCCATAACGCTGGCGCGTATTCCGAAGGTGGTGCGCGAGGATGGTTTTGTGAATCTCGAGCCGCACCGAAAGTCATTAAGTTTTTACCAGTACCATGCAACTGAATCTCCGCGTCCAGTGGTGCATGTGGACATTTCGGATACCTTGGAACTTGCCGCCAAAGTCCAAGCGTATTATTCGGCGTTTTACAAGTGGGATTGGACACCCGATGATTTCAGGGCTTCTCGAGCCAGTTTGGGGCGTAGTGCGGGCGTGAAATTTGCGGAGAAGTTCACCGTGCAACGTTCTCAGCATCCGCCGCTCGAGTTTTTGGTCTGAATTTGGGCTGTATCGTCCTTGACACTGGGGGCTTTGCTGGCTAGAATCTCTAAGCTACCTTAATGGTGGTTTGTCTGGTGGGTGTAGCTCAGTCGGTTAGAGCGCTGCTCTGTGGAAGCGGAGGTCGAGGGTTCGAACCCCTTCATCCACCCCAGTTTTTTTACGGATTTGGTTAATGCAGGTTGTTTAGCGCGAGGATGGCGGAATGGTAGACGCGCCAGGCTTAGGACCTGGTGGGCAACCGTGAGGGTTCAAGTCCCTTTCCTCGCACCAAATGTTTGAAGTCCCAAAGTTGGATTTGAATGCGTAACCGACTGGCTGGGCAGATGCCTGGCTTGTTTTTTTGAAGAAAATCAGAGTTTAAAAGTATAGGAGTACGAAAATGGCGGAATTGCTCGAGCGTAACGGTAACAAGGTGAAGTTTAAGGTCGTCGTGCCAGCCAAGGAAGTTTCTGACGCTTATACTGGCGTTTTTAATGCCTTGTCGCGTCAGGTAAAAATTCCTGGGTTTCGTCCGGGTAAAGCACCAAAAGGCGTGATTGAAAAGCGCGTGGGCGAAGATTTCGTCAAGAACGAAGTTGGACAAGAATTGGTCAAACGCACGTATGGCAACGCCGTGAGCGAACTCAAGCTTGCGCCAGTGAGCGCCAACGTCACGATGGGCGAGATTGCCGAGAACACCGAATTTGAATTTACCGTCGATGCCGAAAATTACCCCGAAGTGACCCTGCCAAACTGGGAAGGTTTTACACTCGAGGCGGCAGCGCCAACCATTGGTGATGAAGACGTGACCAATGCGATTGAGGAAGTCCGTCAATCTCGAGCCGATTATGAGAACGTGGACCGGGCGATTGAAGCCAGCGATTTGGCAAACGTCGAGATTCTCGAGGGTGAGGATGCGGGCAAGACCTATCCTGTGTACCTCGAGCGTGCCGAGGAAGGCGTTCGGGCGGCATTGCTGGGCAAAGTTGCGGGTGATGAAGCGGACGTGCAACTGGGCGGCGCTGAAGACGATGATGAAGATTCGACCCTGAAAGTTCGGGTCAGTGAAGTCAAAGCCAAGAACGTTCCAGCGCTCGATGAGGAATTCATCAAAGGTTTGAACATTGAAGGCGTCGAAAACCACGAACAATTGTCGGCTCGGGTCAAAGTTGACCTTGAAGCCCAAGCCGTGCAAAAAGGCATTACAGACCGCAAAGACGAATTCATCAAAAAGCTTGGCGAGGGCGCAATCCTCGAGATTCCTGAAATCATGATCGAAAACCGTCGTGAGGCGCTCGAGGTTGACCTTGGACGCGACCTGGAAAACCAGGGCGTGACACTGGATGCTTACAAAAAATACCTTGAAGTTGAGGGCAAGCTCGAGGAATTCGAGAAGGACATCACGACCAACGCCACAACTCGAGTTCGCAACGATTTGGCGCTTGAGAAACTGACCGAGATCTTGGAAATAAGTTTGAACGAGGACGAATGGAAAGCCGCTCTGGCAGGTTATGCGCAAGCCAACCGCGTCAGCGTTCCGCGTCTGCTCGAGGCTTTGGGCAAAGATGGTTTGGAGAATTACCGTACGGTGGTCACCCGCGATAAAGCCTTAGAGACTGCAATCTTACGCATCAGCAAGTAATCAAACTTGAACTTTAAATCCCTCGAGATACTCGAGGGATTTTTTTATGGCTTGCAACCTTTAGCTTGGCATGACATGCTGAACGCACACCAACCAGTCAGTATTCAGCGTCACGACAATTTTTCTCTCAAAAATCGGACACTAAAATTGTTCTGGAGGTTGGTATGAACAGCATTAAATTTGAAGATTTCGCAAACAACATGGCTATCTTGCTCGAGGAAACCTTTTCCAATCCGCAAGGTTATTACCTGGATCGAAGTTCGGGTGGGTTGATGGGAACGCTCGAGAACATCACAGCGACTCAGGCTTCAAGTTCTTTTAAACCAGGTATGACCACCATCGCTGGGCATGTATTCCACAGCGATTTTTACCTGAGCAACGTGGTGGTGCAATCACTACGCGGTCAGGACGTTGGAAAACTTGACTGGGATCAAAGCTGGGTTTTAAAAACCGTGAACGAACTCGAGTGGAACGATTTAAAGCAAACTCTGCGCGGAACCTGCCAAACCGTGCTGGAACTGGTGAAAGCTCGAGAAAGCTGGGACGACCAACCCATTACAGATGCGATGGTCGGACTGGCACACACGGCGTACCATGTCGGCGCGATAAGGCAAATGATACTGATGCTCGAGGATTAATCCTCGAGGTGGATCACGCTTTTGATCACACCATCGCTGCGGGTTTCTTGAAGTGCGAAGGCTTGGGGTGCATTCGCTAGGCTGAAATGATGCGTGGCGATGGCTTTGACGTTAACCAGTTTTTTGGCAACCAAATCAATGGCTCTTGGGTAAACATGACCCATGCGGCGCGACATTTTAATGCTGAGTCCTTTGCGGCGAACGTTGGAGGCACTGAGGGTAAAACTGTCACCGTCTGGAATACCGACCAACACGACCTTGCCGCCAATTCGGGCAACAGTGCACGCATCTTGAGGTCCTGTCGGCGAATCCGTTGCCTCGAGCACGACATCTACGCCACGTTTTTTGGTTAGCTCGAGCAAACTGGCTGGAGTGCTGTGAACGCTGTCCGCGCCAAGTTTTAACGCAACTTCGCAGCGATACTCAAAAGGTTCGACCACATGAATGCTGCCAGCGCCCACAAGTCTGGCAACTTGCAAGATCAGCAAACCAATCGCGCCCCCACCAACCACGGCAACACTCGAGCCAAGTTTTATTTTTGCCAGGTCAATCGCATGAATGGCAATACCAAGCGGCTCGAGTAGCGCGGCATCGGCGGCGTCAAAACCTTCGGGAACTTTGAAAAGGCTGCTCGGTTTGGCGTAAAAAAATTCGCGCATTGCCCCGTGAATTGGGGCAGAACCCGCGAACTTGACGTTTGGGCAAAGGTTGGCATGTCCTGCCTCGCACCATTCGCAATGCCCGCAAGGTTCGGCAGGGTCAACGGCAACCAATGTACCTTTGGGAAAACCGAATTCTGCACCGCGATCATCGTCTACGATTGCTGAAAATTCATGTCCAAGAATCGCCGGTTGATGAACCACACTCGAGCCGATTGAACCCTCTTTGTAATAATGCAAATCCGAACCGCAGACCGTGACCACCTGCACACGAAGGCGCAATTTGTCGCTCGAGTTCGCATCAGGGTCGGTAAATTCGCCAAACCTGAAGCTGCTAGCGGCATCCAGAAAAAGGGCTTTCACGATGAACTCCAAGCGAAGGTTATGGTCACTCGAGCATGATACGACGTTCGGTAGAACCTATTGGTTCGGGGTTTCAAACCACTTGTTGATGACAACCGCCAGCACCGCACCCAGCATCGGTGCAAGCCAGTACAACCAGTGTGCCGTCCAGATTCCGCTCGCCCCAGGGCAGGACCAAAACTTCGGGCTGGGTTCATGCTTGCCCCCGTGATTGGACCACCCATCATGGCTTCCAAACCAACCACCGCGCCAATGAACGCGCCAGCCCCAGCCCCACTGACGCGCAGTGCAATCAGCATCAGCCAAAAAGTGAGTATTACCTCGAGCATGAAAGCTTGCTCGAGGCTGCCGCGTGGAATGGTTGCGCCGAGGTTTCCTTCAAGCCCAAACATGATTCGCAAGACAAAAGCCGCCAACGTTCCGCCAAGCAACTGGGCAACAACGTAAGCAGGCACATCTTGAGCAACGAAACGCCCTGCAAGCCACATGGTCAGGGTTGCCACAGGGTTAATGTGCGCCCCAGAAATTGGTCCAAGCACCGTGACGATGCTGGCAACCGCCAGACCAAACACGATGGCAACACCCGCATGACCCAATGCGCCCGTTTGGGCTTGCACCACCGCCGCGCCAGGACCAAAAAATACCAGCGCGAACGTTCCCAAAAATTCGGCGCTCAACGCTCGAGCGTTCATGCAGTCTCGAGGACGGGTGTGCGCCCAGCTTTCAAATCCAGAATCAGTTGCTCAAGAATCGGTTTTTCAAGATCACGTACTTCACGAAATGCCTTGGTTTCGTCTAGTTCACCTGCGGGGTCTGGGAAGCTGTGATGCAAGCGCAAGGTTTGCGCAGGGTAAGCAGGGCAGTTTTCGGCTGCGTTATCGCAAACCGTCATGACCACATCAAAATTCCAGGGGTCAGGCACATCAAACAGCGTTTTGCTGGTATGACCCGACAGGTCAATTCCGACCTCTAACATGGCGGCAATGGCGTTTGGGTTGACTTGGGTGGCTCGAGTTCCAGCACTAAAAACCTCAAGGTCAAAGTTGTAAAGCTTGGCAAAGTATCGCGCCCAGCCCTCCTCCTTTTGCGAACGGGCGCTGTTGGCGGTGCAAAGAATTAAAAGTCGCATCGTTCAAGTATCAAACTGTTTTGTCAGGAATTCGTCAAGTTGTTTTGGCTCGAAGTAATTTCTCGACGATCACCACATCGCGCCAAACACCGTCGAGCATGGCATGGCGCTGGTAAACACCCACTTCTCGGAAACCTGTTTTAGCGCACAGCGCGAGCGAAACCGTGTTTTCAGGAAAGATTCTCGAGACGAGTTTCCAAATACCCACCGCTTGACACGCCTTAAAAAACTCGAGCATCAAAGCCATACCCACACCTTGCCCATGAGCACTGCTGGTAACGTAAACGCTGTACTCGGTAATCCCAGCGTACCAAGTTGAAGCGGCTGGACGGTACGGGCTGGCATGAACCCAACCGACCACGAAATCCTCGAGAGCCGCGACCAGAAGCGGGTGTTTTAGGTCTTCAAACCAAGTTTGAACATCGGCAACAGTACGTTCTTGGGTTTGAAACGTTGCCACTCGAGCGCGAATGCCTTGGTTGTAAATTTCGACGATTGCGGCAGCATCTTTGAGTTTGGCAGGACGGATTTTGAGCATGATCTTTCATCCTCTCGGTGATCTTGAAACTGTGAAACAACAGCTCGAGTTTAATTGAGAATTGCGCTACACTAAACCCATGAATGCCATCACCACACAAGAAGCCGCAAAAGACCTTGATGCTTTGGTGCGTTCGGTCATTCAAAATATTGAACCGACCATTGTGATTGCCCAAGATGGCTCAAAGGTTGTGGTGCTGCCGATTGAAGAATACAACGCCTTAAACGAAACAGATTACTTACTTTCAAACCTGCAAAACGCGGCTAAACTCCATCGAGCTTTAGAACAAGTGCAATCGGGGAAAATGGTCAGCAAATCCCTTACCGAACTTGATTTATGAATTTGTTTTTACCGATGACGCTTGGTTAGATTATTTGTGGTGGCATGGTCATGATCTTGTGGTGTGGCAAAAAATTAATGGTCTGATCAAAGAATGCTCGAGAACCCCATTTCAAGGCACTGGAAAACCTGAACCGTTAAAGAATGACCTGAAAGGGTACTGGTCACGTCGAATCACCAAAGAAGATCGACTGGTTTACACGTTTAACAACGAACGATTGTTGATTCTGTCTTGCAAAGGACATTACGAATAAAATTTAGTTTTGCTTCTCTCGAGCGTTCAAAACCGTCAAACTCGAGATTGCCAGCAACGCCACAAGTACCCACATTGTACTTTGGTAATTACCAGTTTTTTGATGCAGCAAGCCCGCCAGAAATGGTGCGAGTGAGCCGCTGAGCGCCACCACCAACGAGATTGCACCACTGACTTGTCCATAAACCCGTGTCGGGAAAAGTTCGGCGGTCAGGGCTGCCCTGGCAATGGTGATTGCGCCGTTGGTGCTGCCGTACAGAATCACAAAGCCGTAAACGCTGATTTCAGAACTCGAGGTGAGCAGCAAGATTCCCAATCCGTGCAGCGCGAAAGTGACAGCCGTTAAAAACGTTAGGGTGATACGGTTGGTCATGGGGACAAAAATCAAACGCCCACCAAGTTGCAGCACACCGACCAAACCCGCGATGGTGGCAGCAAACACGCTCGAGAATCCGCGTTCGCGCAAAAGTGGCACCAGGTGCGGGGCAAGCACAGACACCGCCATGCGTGCCAGGGCAAAACCCAGTGCCAAACTCCAAAAGACACTCGAGCGCCAGAAGTGAACCGTTTCGAGCGGTTGGACAATAGGGATTTCAGTTTGGGGCTTGAGCGGTAAACCATCAGGCTCGAGGTTGAGGTCGTGCGGGTGACGGCGCAAAACCAACCACAACATGGGCGCGGTCAGCAGTTGAATGACCGCCAGCACCGCAATGCTGTTACGCCAGCCAAGATGCTCGAGCAAAAAAGTTGAAAGTGGCACAAAAATGGTGCTTGCCAAACCAGCGATTAACGTAATAACCAAAATGGCTCGGGAACGCCCCGCACGAAACCAGACGGCAACCACAGTAAAAGCAGGGTCATAAAACGTGGCGGTCATGGTGAAACCCATGAGCGCCCAAGTCAGGTAGAGCATTTCCAAGCTCGAGACTTGCGACCACAAAAACACGGTGAAAGCGGCGAGGGTTGCGCCCAAACTGGTGACGAGTCTTGCGCCTTGTTTGTCTACGATCTTGCCAAGAAACGGTGCGATTAAACCTGCCACAATCAGCGCCAAACTGAACGCGCCCGAGGTTTGAGCACGGTTCCAGCCAAGCTCGAGTTCCATTGGTTTGACAAAGACTGCAAAGCTGTAATACAACACGCCGTAAGCCACGGTGGTACTGAGGGCAAGCGCAAAAACCATATACCAACCGTAAAAGCGTCTCACAACTCGAGCATCATAACCACGGCGCTATCGGGACAAGCGCCGCGAAGTTCTTCGGAGGCGCTTAAACTTCCTGGAATTTCAGCTCGAGAAACCTGTTTAAAGCCAAAACGTGGGAAGTAATTTTCGGCGGTTTCGGTCAGCAAAAATATGCTCGAGAGGTGTTGCGTTTTGGCGTTCCCGATAATCGCGTTGACCAACCTCGAGCCGATGCCGTTTTTGCGTTTGGAGGTACTCACAGCCACCGAACGCAGCAAGCCAGTTTGACCGTGAATCTCGAGTCCAGCACAACCCAAAAGCGTGTTGTTTTGGAACCCCAGGATAAAATTTTGAATGTGGTCTTTGACGCCCGCCGTGGGCAGTTTGGAAGTCTCGAGCAATTCGAGGACAATTTCAACATCATTGCTTGTCGCGTTACGGAATGACTCGAGCATGGGTTCTCCTCAAATTCCCAGAAGTTTTGGACAGCATTGTAAAACCGATTTGGCAGGTCTTAAGAACTTTTTGGCATGAGTCACAATAAATTTTGCGTCGCTCGAGACCCCGCGCAAAGTTGCCGATGCCAAACTGCGCTGTCCTGAAAGTCCAAGATAGTACAACCCTGGCACGCTCTGACTAACTCCCAAACGATGAATTGGTTCGCCGTTTTGGTTAACGGCTTTGGTTTGCTCGAGGTAAGGAAATCTTGGTCGAAAACCCGTAGCGAAAATAACTGCGTCCACGCTTTCGGTTGTGCCATCTGACCAGATCACACCGTTTTGACTAAAGGCTTGAAACATTGGTCGTTGGTCTGGTTGATGCTTTGCCAAAGCGCTTTGATATTCACCAGAATCCCAAACCAAACTCGAGTTACCAAAGGGTAAAAGATCGCCGAACGGGATTTTATCAATCCATTGCAGCCAATCATGAAAATCCCTGCCCAGAATGCGTTTGGGCGCAAATTTGACGGGTGCTCGAGTGGCAAGGCTGACACGTGCCACTTTTCCTAGTTCGACCGCAATTTGTACGGCTGAATTGCCCGCACCGACCACAATCACGCGTTGGTTGGCAAAAGGTTCTGGACTTTTGTAACTCGAGGAATGCAACTGCCTGCCAGTGAACCGTTCTAAACCATCAATGTTTGGTGTAAATGGTTGATTGAAAGCACCAATCGCATTGATGACTGCTCGAGCTTGATACTTGAAATCTTGACCCGAAACTTGAAAGCCAGAATCATCATGTGCGACGTTGGTCACGGCAGCATTGGTGACAATTGGTAACTCAAAATGCTGGCTATACGCTTTCAGGTATTCGATCACCTGGTGAGCGATGATCCCTTTCACATAGCGCAAAAGATTCGACGGCTGGAGGAGGCCCTGG
>JANMUC010000766.1:0-2337 GCA_031391225.1 Deinococcales bacterium | reverse complement strand
GAAGAGGGCGTGGGTTACATCCCAAGTGAGCGTCACAACACCAAAGACCGCATCAACTCGATACCAGTTGACGCGATTTTCACCCCCGTCAAACGCGTGGCGTACCATGTCGAAGACACCCGCGTTGGACAACAAACCGATCTTGATCGTTTGATCCTGCGCGTCTGGACGGACGGCAGCATCACCCCAGAGCACGCCCTGGATGAAGCCGTGGACATCCTCCGCGACCAATTGAACGTGTTCTCGAGTGGCGAAAAAGTCCTGGAAAAAACGGTTACACCCGTGCCAGCAGCCGTGATCGCCCGCGAAGTTGCGCCAGTGGTCAAAGCCGTCGAAGCACCAGTGGCAACCAGTGCCGCCAGCAACAAAGTCACGCTCGAGGGACTTGGGTTAACCACCCGCGTTCTGCACAGCCTGAAAGAAGAAGGCGTGGACAGCGTTGACGCGTTGATCGCCCTTTCCGAAAAAGACCTCAAAAAAGTCCCAGGCGTTGGCGAACGCAGCCTTGACGAAATCAAGAAGCAACTTGCCATGTACAGCCTGGAACTGAAAGACTAAACAACCCGCTCGAGCAACCCTCGAGCATTTGGAGGAATATTATGCGTCACGGTGTATCCGGACGAAGACTCAGCCGCTCCTCGAGCCACCGCCGCGCTTTGGCGACCGCTCAAGCCACAGCGCTCATCCGCGAAGGACGAATCGAAACGACCCTCGCCAAAGCCAAAGAACTCCGCCCATACGTGGAGAGCCTCATCACCACCGCCAAAGGTGGCACGTTGCACAACATTCGCACGGTTGGCAAAGACATTCATGACCGTGCCGTTCTGAAAAAACTGTTTGAAGAAATTGCACCCAAATTTGCCACCCGCAATGGTGGGTACACCCGCATTCTTCGCACGGGCATCCGTCGCGGTGATGCAGCCCCAACCGCGATTATTGAATTCGTAGAGTAAAGAACACGAATTTTAAAAGCTCGAGCCTTAGAAGTTGAGGCTCGAGCTTTTTATTGTGACGAAATCCAATAAAATTTAAAATGAAATTACATTATTTAAGCACAGAATTAAAATAAAATTGCCATTAAGTATGATTAAACTAGAATTCATAGGTATTATCTTTAAGGATAATTTCTTCCTTAATCATAGTTAGCGCAGTAAAAAAAGCTGTTTCTAGATTTTCGATATTTTGCAAAACGTAATCCAAGTCATACTTATTTAAAGCGATATGGGCTTCACCGAAAGGCGATTTTGGATATGATAGATGAAGATGTGGACTTCGCTTATAAAGACAATGAGCTTCCTCAAGAGGTTCATTCGGATCAGAGTGTAAAGATAAAACTGCAAATTCAATAGATTTTATGGGATTAAAGTAGTAAAGGTGCAAATATATTTTTTCTAGATAAAAAGTACGATTTCTCTCATCAGAAAGATGCCAAACTTCAAAATAATTAGCTCTAAATTGTTTGTGGTAAGTTAAAAATCTCCATTTACGAAAATCACTAGCTTTATCTAAATTACCGTCAAAAGCACCAATAATTCTTTCAAATGGAGAATAGTTGAACCGAGCGATTTGCGTAGCGACTCCATTTTGTGGACTCCTACAAATAATTTTCAGTAGTTCTCTCAATGGATTCAGTCGAGAAAGAATTTCAGCTTCGTTTTTTTCAATGTTCATAATCAAAACTACAGTTCAATATCTCTTGGATTTAAGTTATATAGTAAAAAAACATCGTTATTAATCTCTTGAATAATTTCTTCGTTTAAATTCTTACTAGATAATAAAGCTTCAACGTTTACAATGACGCGTTTAATAATAATTGGATTGCAAAGAGCAGGATTAGGAACTGGTATTTTTTTAAGTGTTTTACCTTCCAGCAACAAATAACCTTTAGAATACTTGTGCGATGTTATAGAGATATACCAATGTGCTATTGGTGAATTTAAAATAGCAACAAAGAATTTTAACTTTTCATTATTGAAATCTGGAAATAAATCACCATCTAATATAGTAAAATATGGTGAATGTGAAACTAAAAAATCACCAGTAGTATCAATAGAAAATCGTGGTGTTAACATCAGATGAGGGGTTACTATTTTTGGACTTAAGATTTCCTTGGGTTGTCTTGTCCAAACGGGCAACCACCAAGCATCATTTATTTTATTAATCGATTTTCTTTTCCGCAAACGAGTTTCATTTCTTTGTATTGACTCGGGTAGTGCCAGGTTGATCGGTAGTGGTTGTGCATCATACTGACCCCAGTGGTCGTTTAGGGAACACTTGGACTCGCAGTAAATCCAGAACACTCCAAACTCGAGCAGCCAAACCAATCGCCATCGCAGG